>VGSO01000335.1 GCA_016874945.1 Deltaproteobacteria bacterium | reverse complement strand
GGCGGTTGCCTAATGGCGGCTCAAATCCCTGCACCGACATTAACGCGCTTCAGGAACCGCCGTGTACGGAACCTTACGCCCGGTGGTGTGGGAGGACGGGGGCCGAGAGGCCCCCTCCTACCCGATTGGAAAAGATTTTTTTCGGAAAATCAATTATCGCCGTATCTTATAAAAACCAGGGCTTCAGGCGGTCCAGATCCGGGGCAGGAATTCCCAGGATTGGGACCGGAGGGAGACCCCGGCCCAGCCGCAGCCCCGGGGGCCGAGGCCGGGGACTAAGAACGCGGGCGTCCCCTGAAGGGGGGAAGGCAGGGGCCAGGCCGTGGCGGGGATGGAAAGACGGTTTTCGGTTTTCGGTTTTCGGTTTTCGGTAAAAAGGTTAAGCCTGTTACCTCCTGATCCCTCACCCCTGAAACCTGAAACCTGACCCCTGACACCTGCCCGATGCACGTGGCCGTGGAAATAGACCGCGTGGGGGAAGCGGGCCAGCACCGGCGCAATCCGCTCCGCGTCCCGGGTCCACTGGCCCCAGGGGCGGAACACCGGGGTGAGGGGCGCGTGGGATAGGACCACCAGGGGCGCGGCGGGGTCCAGGCGGGCCAGTTCCCCGGCCAGCCAGGCAATCTGGGGCTGGCCCAACTCAAAAGCGAGGCCGTGGGGAGAGCGGCAAGGATAAGTATAAAGGCCCAGGAGATTCACGCCGCTATATGACCGGAGAAACCAGGGTTCCCCAAAGAGTCGCCGCCAAGGGGCGCCTTCCAGTCCGTCCCCTTCGCCCGGGACCATCAACACCGGGACCGGCAGGTCGGAAAGGATTTCCTTCCCCAGGGCCAGGGCCTTAGGGTCGCCGTCATGGGCCAGATCCCCGGCAAAAAGCAGCATGTCCGGCCGGGACTGCAAGCGGCGGACTTCCCCCACCGCCCGGGCCAGGGCCCGGGGTTCAGCGCGACGGTCGTCAGCGTCTTTCAAATGCGCATCGGCTATAAGATTGACATGAATTTCCCGGTTTGCCCCCCGGGCCGGGGAGATTGGTAAGAAGCCTTCCGAGGCCCAGCCGGCCGCCAGGCCAAATCCCAGCCACTGTAAAAATTCCCGCCTATTGATCATAATCGTATAAGATTATTTAAGAATGTGAACCTCTTCAAAATTATCTGGCAAATATGACGGCGCCGGCGTTAGCCGGCGCCGGCCCAAGCCTGGCCACCAGATTTTTTTAGGAGCAAGAGATTTTCCAAGACCTTCCCCGGTAATGAAAATCAGGGACTCAACAACAGATCAAGAAAAGGCGCCGGCGTGAAACCCATCAGGGTTAAGACGGAAATGACATCGGAATTGCCGCTGGTTCCCAGGTTGTCTTCAGCCCGCAGCCGGTAAAAGTAGGTGGTTTTTGGGTTCAGACCGGTTACCGCAAAGGAGGCGCCCGTCACCGCCCGGTCCTGGTAGCCGGGTATAAAGGACTGGAAGGTCCGCTCCGGAGAAACATCCAGGCGATAGCCGGCAGCCTGGGGCACGGCCAGCCAGTTGGCGGTGAAGCCGGTGCTGGAAACCCCGGTGGGCCCCAGGGATTTGGGGATGGGCATGAAGGTGGGCTGCTGGGCCTCCCGGAAGGCGCTCAGGATGTCCACCCGCCCGTAGCCATAGCCGTTATTGGGCGCCCCCGGCGGGTCGCCGCAGGCCGTGTAGTCCCGGGGCAGGGCCGTGAGTTTCAGGATCTCTTCCGTATAGTTCAGGTTGTCCACCAAATGGGGAAACGCGGACCACAACAAGGCCGCGGCCCCGGCCACGTGGGGGGAGGCCATGGAGGTGCCGCTCATGTAACCATAGGAGCCGTTGGCCAAAGAAGAGCGAATACTGACGCCGGGCGCGGATATATTGGGTTTAATGTAGGTTTCCCCCCCGTAGGTCACCGGTCCCCGGCTGCTGAAGGAAGCCAGATTGTCCCCGCTGTCCGTGGCCCCGGCGGTGAATACCTCCCGGTAGATGGCCGGGGGATCATGCGTAGTGCTGCAACCGGAGCCGCTATTGCCGTTTGACCCCGCCATCAGGATATCCGCGGCCCGGACGATGACCACGGCCTGCTCCAGGGTGTCCTGGCTGCAGCCTTCGCGGGGCGGACAGCTCCAGGAGTTGTTGATGATGTGGGGCGCCATGTCCGGGTTGCCGTCCGGGGCCAGGAACCACTGGAGACATTCCAGATAGGTGGCCGGGGTGCCGTTCCCCCCATCCATGTTGCGGCAGGCGATCCACTGGGCCCCGGGGGCCACCCCGATCTGATTGGCGTCCGTCCGCCCCACCATGGTGCCCCCCACATGGGTGCCGTGCCCGTGATCATCACAAGGAAAAGGAGAATCGTTGCCACAAGGGTTGCCGCTGGAGGTGTGGATGGCGTCGTGCCAGTTATAGGTATGGCTGACGTTGCCGCCGTTCCAACCCCGGTATTGATTTCTCAAGGCCTCGTGCTCCCAGTACACCCCGGTGTCGTGGACGGCCACCACCACGCCGGCGCCGGTGGCCCCATAGGTAGACCAGACTTGATCGGCTTTGATCTTGGCAATATTCCATTCCAACCCGGTCGCCATCTGCTCCGCCGAGGGGCCCGTCTGCGGTTGGGGAGCAGGCAGGGGCACTTTGACGGTGGGGTTGGGGTCCAGGCGCAGCACTTCTTCCCGCTTCTGGATTTCCGCCAGCAACTCCGGGGCACCGTTTTGCACCAGAATCTGGTTGACGATCCAGAAGTGCTGATAGTCTGCGCCCTGCCGCAACAGATAAAGTCCCAGACCTGACTGGCTGGCGAAAGATTCCTTCTGCAATCGGTCCACCATGAAGGCTTGTCTGGCTTTTCGATCCGGAAGGGCCCGGGCCGCTTCCAAAATCTTTGGAGTATGGGCATCTTTCAGGACAATGAAAAAATCGGCCTTGCCCTGCCGGGCCATCTGCTGGCTCAACAAGGGGGCGACCTTGGGTGACTGGGCCAGGGCTGATCCGGAAATTGTCAGGGCCCACAGGATCAGATAGAAAAAGGCTTGCATCGCGGCCAGGAGGCCGTTTTTCGGAAGGAGCACGATTTCATTCTCCGGTAACTGGTGCCAGAAAGGAATCTGCTTTACATATCGGCAAAAGAACTGGACTGCCAGACTGCCCCTAGTTTAGGGTAAGTTTACCGAAAAAGGCAACTGCCTTCAACAAACTATAGCAAAACCTGGAAATTTAAAGCAGGTAGAGGTATTAAACGGATTCGCATTCAAAAATTATTAAAATATACAAGGGGCGAACCTTGCGTTCGCCC
>VGSO01000334.1 GCA_016874945.1 Deltaproteobacteria bacterium | reverse complement strand
ACCGTTTGATCCATCGCCATAACGTAGTTCGGTCAGTTTTAAAAATAGCACTCTATAGTCATAGGATAATGGGCACAGCTGCTAATGGCCTTCATTCGAACGCAAACCATGGAATTTGGAAGATCTTTTAAGGCGACTTCAGCCTTTTCGGCCAATGTTGCATCAATCACCTTTTTCGGTCTGGCCATGGCAATCCCCCCTTATACCAAGAAGCAATCAAAAAGGTATTATTGGCGCAATTTATTGCGCCCGAAAGGCGGGCGTGATAAATCACGCCCCTTGTACAACTGTTGCCTTTCGACTGCGACTTGGTATTAATTGGTTTCATGGGGTAATTATAGATTATGATTTGTTGCATGCCAAAGTGAACATGGTAGAAGTTTGTTGCACTTGAAAGAGAAAATGGTATAAGTTATCCTCCGGCCAAGGACCGGGTCTGAACAACTCCAAACGGAAAACAGAAAATCGTCTTTTAAATTCGAGCTTCCTTGGAGGAGGACAATTGGGGGGAGAGGGCGGTTTCCGGGAGGGACAGGCAAAGGTCCCGAAATTCCCGGGCCCGGCGCACCAGGGCCGGGGCCCACTGGGGTTCGCCCAGGGCGTGAATGTGGGTGTAAGTGGCCAGGACGTTTTTATAAACCAGGCCTTCCCGGCCGCCGCCGATGCCGGCCCCCCGGCTCACGCGGAAGGCCAGGGCCACGTCCGGTCCGGGATCGGGGACGATTTCCGAGTAGTGAAATTCGTGGCCCTTGAGAACGGTCCCCGGCTGGAAATAAGGATTGTCGCCGCTTACTTCCAGTATCGTGTAACCATGGCCCTGGGGTCGCCGGTGCATGATGAAATCGTAAGGAAATAGCCCCACCATGAGGAATTTCTCATCCCGGACCTGGATGGCTTCCCCCAGGTACATGAGGCCGCCGCACTCGGCGTACATGGGCATTCCCGACTGGGCCGCCACTTTGACGGAATGACGGAATCCCAGATTTTGGGAGAGAAGGCGGGCGTGGGTCTCCGGGAAACCGCCGCCGATATAGAGGCCATAGAGGTCCGGGGGAATGGCCGGGTCCTCCAGGGCATTCAATTCCACCAGCACCGCGCCCTCCCGCTCCAGGGCCTCCAGGTTCTCGGGATAGTAAAACTGGAAGGCAAAATCCCGGATAACCCCGATCTTCACCGGGTCGGACGCCTGCCGGGGGAAAGAGGCCAGGGGTGGCGGCAATGGCGGGGCCTGGCAGGCCACCTCCCAAAGGCCGTCCAGATCCAGGTATTTCAGGGCCAATTCCCGGGCGGTGCTCACCGCCTTCAGCGCGGTGCCGTGCTCCTGGGGGGGCACCAACCCCATATGGCGTTCGGGGAAAACCTCGCACTTGAGGCGCGGGATGGCCCCCAGCACCGGAACGCCGCAGTAGGTCTCAATGGTGCTGCGGATCAGGGCTTCGTGGCGGGGGCGGGCGATTTGATTGAGGACGACGCCGCGAATGGGAACCTGGGGGTCGAAGTGCTGGCAGCCCAGCACCAGGGCGGCGGTGGTGCGGGTGCGCATGGTGCAGTCCACCACCAGCACCACCGGGGTGCTCAGGGTCTTGGCCAGTTCCGCGGTGCTGAAGGTGCCTGCCGCGTCCAGACCATCGTACAGGCCCCGGTTGCCTTCGATGAGGATACCGTCGGCCTGGGCGGCGTAGCGGGCCACCAGGGCCATAATCTGGTCCCCTTCCATGAGAAAGGGGTCCAGATTATGACTGGGGACTCCCGCCGCCAAGGCGTGCCAGGCCGGGTCGATGTAGTCCGGTCCCTTCTTGAACGGGACAAGACTTCTTCCCTGCTCCCGCCAGGCGGCCAGGAGCCCCAGGGTCAAGGTGGTTTTGCCGGCCCCGCCCCGGAGCGCTGCCAGCAGCAGCCGGGGACAGGACCGCCGCATCAGCTTCTCTTGGCCGCGGCTTCTTCCCGGGGCAACTCCACGAAGCTGCCGCCGAAATAAGTGTAAACGCAACGACCGCCATCGACCAGGGTTTTGATGGCATCCTGGACTATCTTTTTGTCCACCTCAGGGTGTTTTTTAATCATGTCCTTCCAGATGTCCGAGGCCTTGAGCTTTCTTCTGCCCTGGGCTGCTTCCACCATCTTGTAGATTTCTTCCACCAGTTCTTCTTTGGATATCGCCATTTAACTCACCTGCCTAGAATTTAAAATGCATGGACGTCCTATAAGTATCATACGCCTGAAACTTATAGTCGTCAATATGCTGGTAAGAGAACGGGATGTCGCACACCTCGAAGAACTTTTCCCAGCCGATGCGCTCGATCCACTCGCCCAGGCGCTCCCACTTGTTGGCGCCTTCGGTGTACTTGATGAGGATCTTGCGAATGGCGCTCACGACTTCCGGCCAGAGGGGCGGGTTGTTGGGGATATAGGGCACGGCCAGCCGGGAGAAGGCCGGGGGCGATTTGGCGTTGGACACCTTGCCGCCCACCAGCAGAGCGATGCCGCCTTTTTCCGAATCAAAGCAGGGCAGGGCAGGGCACATGGTGTAGCAGTTGCCGCAGTACATGCAGCGGGGCTCGTTCACGGTGACGCTCTTCAAGGCCTTGTCCGGGTGGGGCCGGATGGCGCCGGTGGGACAGGAGGCGATGGTGGTGGGAATTTCACACAGGTGGCGCAGCCTGTCGTGATCAATCTTGGGCACCGTACGGTGCACGCCGCACATGGCGATGTCGGAGCAGTGCACCGCGCCGCACATGTTGATGCAGCAGGCCAGGGCGATGCGCACCTGGGCCGGCAGCTTGTGGGTGCCGAAATACTCGAACAGGTCGTCCATCACCACTTTGACCGGCCCGGAGGCGTCGATGGCCGGGGTATGGCAATGCACCCACCCCTGGGTGTGGATGATGCTGGTGACGGAATGGCCGGTGCCGCCCACGGGCAAGCCCCGCTCCTTCAGTTCCTTCTTCAGGGGTTCGATCTTGGCCTTATCGGTGATGAGGAACTCGATGTTGTTGCGGCTGGTGAAGCGGAAATAACCGTCGCAGAATTTGTCGGCCACATCGCACACTTCCCGCAGGAAATCAGTGGTGATCAGGCGGGCGGCGCCGGCCCGGACGGAGTAAAGCTCCGCCCCGCTTTCGGATACATGCTTCAAAACGCCGGGTTCGGGGATCAGATGATATTTCCACTTGCCGTAATTCTCCTTGACGATGGGCGGCAGGAATTTGGAATAGTGTGGCGGGCCGATATCCGTGATACGTTGGCTCATGGTCGTTTTTCTCCTTATTAGCGAGATGCCGCGGTGAGG
>VGSO01000333.1 GCA_016874945.1 Deltaproteobacteria bacterium | reverse complement strand
TGATAAAGGCAAAGTGACAAACCCAAAGCAGTTCAAGAAAATAGAAGGCACAGACTTTTTTGAATTTAAAAATTTCCAAATCAGGATGCCTTGTTATTTCCATCCGGATGGCCGGATAATTATTACACACGGTTTTCCCAAAAAGGGTGATTCAATCAAACCCGATGAAATTGACCGGATGAAAAGGATCCGCAATGAAAACGAAAAACGGCGCTGAAAAGACTTTGTTGGAAAAATATCTGGAAGACCCGGAGTTCGCCAGATTGATGGCTCAGGGCGATTTGATCATGGAAGTCACTGAAACTATCTGTGAACTTCTGGAGAAGGAGAAGATTTCCAGGAAAGAACTGGCCGACCGCCTGGGTAAAACCAAAGGGTTTGTGTCTCAATTGTTGAGCGGCGGTCGTAATCTTACCCTGCGTACTGTGGCTGATATTCTGCACTTCTTGGGATATAGAGTTGCCCTCAAGCCCTATAAGGAAGAATCGAAAAGACAGGAAAGCAAGATAATCGAATTTAAGACTTCATTTACTCCTCGCAAAAAACCGATGGAGAATTGGAAAGAACTGGGAGTTTCACACGCTGATAATTATCGAGATAAAATATTGGCCGTTACTGGCTAAGGGGTGATTTGATGGAATTGATTGATAATAATGCTGTATTGGCGGTAGAGATAGAAGATATGGAAGCCGCCAGCCGAGCCGCTCAATCTTTTAGATTGAAAGAAATTGTTTTGGTTGACGCCAAGGTCAGCCGGGACCCGGAGGATGCGTATCAAGATGTGCTTTCACTGGAGCATAAATGCTCTACGGAAGTTCTTTCTTGGGGGGGAGGTGAGGGAGAGGATGAAGACCACTTACCAACGGCTATCAAGGAGTTACCAGACGGTCTGGTCAAAGAATTAGCTATTGTGGGTTCCTGGCGCACTTTCAGATTCTCCTTCCTGTGCAATTTTAGGGTTGCCGCTTTTAGCGACGAAATGCCTGATAAACTCATAATGGAAATTGAGGCTTCCTTCTGTACTACTTTTGACACTATCCCTGGTTTTGAGCTTTACGAGGACTTAGGAGATAATGCTATTGCTGTTCCCAAAGATTTGGAATATGCCATTAATGTCATCCCCATCTCCCATGCCTGGCCGTATTGGCGGGAGTTCGTGCAGAGCATGAGCGCCCGCATGGGCTTTCCGGCGCTGACGGTGCCCCTGCTTGAAATCGTGCCGAAAAAACCCGCGGCGAAAAAAGCGAAAAGTCAGACTGTCAAAAAGGAATCTCCTCGGCGAAAGAAACTCCGCGCGTAAATCTTGGTTTTATGCTCAAAGTGTTATAATGGCCGTATTCACAGACGGCCATTATTTCTCTAATGATTCCAAGCAATATAAACATTTTAGAAAACCACCCCCTGGCTCCCCTCACCACCTGGAAAATCGGCGGGGCGGCCCGGTATCTGGCCATGCCCCGGGACCTGGAGGAGGTTTGCGGCCTGATGCGCCTGGCTTACGACCGGGGCTGGCCCCTCTTTTTCCTGGGGCGGGGCTCCAACGTGCTCATCGCCGACCAGGGGCTGCCGGGCCTGACTCTGTACCTGGCCCGGAGTCTGCTGAAACTGGAGCGCCAGGGGGAATATCTCCGGGCCGGGGCCGGCGTGCCTTTGCCCCGGCTGGCCCGTTTTGCCGCGGAGTTGGGGTTTTCCGGGTTTGAATCTTTGGCAGGCATTCCCGGCACCGTGGGGGCCGGGGTGCGCCTCAATGTTGGGGCCGACGGCCAGAATCTGGCGGCCGCGCTCCGGCGGGTATGGGTGGCTACTCCCCAACTTCATTTGATTGAACTGGGCCGGACAGAACTGGCCCTGGGCTACCGCTCCTCTCTGTTGTTGCAGTTTCCCCACTGGCTGGTGGCGGAAGCGGAATTTGAGCTCCGAAACCCGGCTCCCCGGGAAATGATTCAGGCCCGGATGGGGGAGCTTTTACAAGCCCGGCGCCTACGCCAGCCCGCCAACCCCCGGAGCTGCGGCAGCGTTTTTAAAAACCCGCCGGGCGGTCCGCCGGCGGGTAAGCTAATTGACGAACTGGGATTCAAAGGCCGGCGGGTGGGAGACGCCCAGGTTTCCGGGAAGCACGCCAACTTCATCCTCAACCAGGGCCGGGCCACCGCGGCCCAGGTCAAGGCCCTGATGGCCGAAATTCAGGACCGGGTATGGCATACCCACCACATTGCCCTGGACCGGGAGGTGGTTTTCCTGCCGGAGGACTTGATCTGAGAAGGCGCCAGTGGTCAGAGTCGTTCTTTGCCGGAAACCACAACCGAAACCTACCTTAATGCATCAGAACCGCGGGGGGCCACACCAGGGCCAGGACCATGCACAGAAGAGCCAGGAGCAGAATGGAACTGGGTTCCAGATAATTCCTTCTCGCCAGGGTCCCCTGGCCGCTCAGGCAAAATAAGGTGCCCAGGAAGGAGAGCAGCACCGCAGTGCCCTGCAGTAGACCGACTATGCTAAACATCGTGGGGCCTCCTTTGCCTGATTAGACTTGCTGGCGCCGGTCTGCGTTAATTTGTTTGCCCAGTATAATAGATAAGCGCCGATTACCGCGGATTCAAGATAGCTTGACATAATTTTAACCAGGTCCCAAAACATCTGCTGAATAGTGACCTCCAGTTTCTGTTAAAATAATCTCCGTTCAACCTGAAGACGCCAAAGGGGAAAAGAGATGATCAAGCGCGAAGTCTGGTATTTTGCCAAACCCGGTCCGGAAAACACCCCGGCCTGCGTGGAACTTCTGGAAAAGGCGGCCCTGCAAGGCTATCGCCACCTGGTGCTGGCCTCCACCACCGGCGAGTCCGCAGTCCTGGCGGCCCGGCGCCTGGCCCCGGTTCCCGGCCTCAACCTGGTGGTGGTGGGCCATTCCGTGGGCTTCCGGGGCCCCAACATTGATGAGTTCGTGGATGACCACTACCAGGAAATCACCCGCCTGGGGGGCAAGGTCCTCAAGGCCACCATCCTCACCCACTCCCTGGACACCTCTATCGCCGAGCAGTTTAAGGGGAGCGCCCCTACCCTGCTCATCGCCAACACCCTGCGCCGCCTGGGGCAGGGGCTGAAAGTGTGCTGTGAAATCGTCATGGAAGCGGCGGACGCGGGACTGATCCCCGAAGGAGAAGAAGTGGTGGCCGCCGCCGGGACCGCCCGGGGCTGGGACACGGTGGCCATTATCAAAAGCGCTGCGTCCAAACGCTTCCTCCAGCTCTCCGTCCTGGAAATCTGGGCCAAACCCCGGGTTTGAGGGGGAATTGTTTTGTGCGGGGGGGGGGGGGCGGGG
>VGSO01000332.1 GCA_016874945.1 Deltaproteobacteria bacterium | reverse complement strand
CTTGCAAAATTATGTAGCCGCAGGCTTCAGCCTGCGCCGGCACAGGCTGGAAAGCCTGTGCTACCGGATATTTCTTTAAGCAACATGGGAAAATCGCAGCCTCAAAATGAATTTTGCAAGAGGCTCAGCTTTTTTGATTTTCACTTCGGATTATCCTATAATTGGCTCATCCAGGCGCAGTCGGCGACAATCGTGGAATTTTTGCCGCCGGTGAGGCTGGATAATGGCAGTTATTCTCAATTCTGGGGAGCCTATATGACCCGCTTATGCCTGATAACGGCTATCTTGCTGATGGTGGGGGTAAGTCCGATGATTGCCGCGGAAAAATTTGAAAAAGACATCATCAAGACTGTGGCCGGGGACCTGGAGATCACCTTTATCGGCCACGGCACCTTGATGTTCGCCTTCGGCGGCAAGGTCATCCACGTGGACCCGGTGGCCCAGTTTGCCGATTACCGAAAAATGCCCCAGGCGGACCTCATTCTCATCACCCACGAGCACCGGGACCACCTGGACTCCAAGGTGGTGGCGACCCTCCGCCAACCCGGAACCCAAATCGTGCTGAACCAGGCCGCCGCGGTCCAGGTGGCCGGAGGGATCGTCATGAAAAACGGCGAGGTTAAAACCGTGGCCGGATTCGTTATCGAAGCGGTGCCGGCCTACAACCTGGTGCACAAGCGGGACAGCGGCGAGCCTTTCCACCCCAAGGGCCGGGACAACGGCTATGTTATCACCTTCGGCAACCAACGGGTCTATGTGGCCGGGGACACGGAGAACACCCCGGAAATGAAGGCCCTCAAGAACATCGATATCGCCTTCCTCCCCATGAACCTCCCCTACACCATGACCCCGGAGATGGTGGCCGACGCCGCCAAAGCCTTCAAACCCAAAATCCTCTACCCTTACCATTTCGGCAAAACCGACCCCGCCAAACTGACGGCCCTCCTGAAAGACCAGAAGGAAATCGAGGTGCGGATTCGGAGGATGGAGTAATATCCTCAAAAGGTGCTGAAAGAAGGAAAACCTGGCATTGATCTCCCCTCCCCTTAGCAGGAGAAGGGTGGATGGGAGGAGGCTGTATGAGTTTAACTTAGACCAATTCCCATTAAAAAAGGCAGTATGCCAAGTTGCCATCTAATGAGTAATATGATAGACTGCTCCAAAAAATTTCAAGGGGGCAGTCATGGGAAAAGTTACCAAGAGCATCCCCCACCTTTCCAAGGAGGAGATTCAGGAAAGGATAAAGAGCACGGTAGGATTTTGGCGGGTGCAAAAGTGGTTGGTCATTTGGAATGCCCTGGTCGATCCTCGGCCTGCCAGGGAAATTGCTTTGCACACCGGGCTCGCAGAGCAATCGGTCCACAATCTGATTTCCAAATATAACCGTGTGGGGCCGGAAGCGGTGGAGGGGCCGGGGAAGGGTGGAAGGCGCCGCTCCTATTTAAGCTGGGACGAAGAGGCTTCGTTTTTAGAATCATTCAGACAGGCAACTCTTACCGGTCAGATAGCTACGGCTGCAGAAATCAAAGGGGCGTTGGAAAGGCGGCTCGGTCACAAAGTCCATAAGACTATGGTCTATAAGCTGCTTAAACGACATGGCTGGCGGAAACTTGTACCCCGGCCGTTCCACGTTGATGCCGATAAGCAGGAGCAGTAGGCTTTTAAAAAAACTTCCTGAAATAATTGCTGAAAAACTGGCCAACAGAGACCCTGAAGATCAGCGTCCGGTTTTACTCTTTGCTCAAGACGAAGGACGTTTTGGCCGCATCAGTGATGTCCGGCGTGCCTGGTCACCCCTGGGGATAAGGCCGCAAGCGCCCAGGCAAGTTATCAGAACTTATCTGTATGTTTTTACGGCAGTTTGTCGGCGTTGGGAAGAATGACTTCCTTGATCTTGCCCTGGGCCAATACGGAGATGATGAACATCTTCCTGAGACAAGTGGCGGAGGATTTTTCAGGCTATTTTATCCTCATGTTGTTAGATCAGGCCGGCTGGCATACATCGCAAAAATTGGAAGTACCTCAAAATATTAGACTGATAAAACTCCCTCCTCGAAGCCCGGAGTTAAATCCTTCCGAACATATTTGGGAGGAGTTACGGGAGAAAAATTTTGCTAACAAGGCATTCCAGGATCTCGATGGAGTAGCGGACAACCTCTGTCGGGGTCTGAATGATCTCGCCAGAGACCCGGAGAAACTTCGTTCGATGACTAATTTTCCATACCTAAATATTACTTGTTAGATGGCAACTTGGTATCATGCCAAGATGCAATCAAAAAGGTATTATTGGGCGCAATTTATTGCGCCCGAAAGGCGGGCGTGATAAATCACGCCCCTACAACTGTTGCCTTTCGACTGCGACTTGGTATTAGACCATTTTCTCTTTCAAGTGCAACAAACTTAATCTGTAACTTATTGATAATCCGTAATTATCTTTACCGAAAACCGAAGACCGAAAACCGTATAAGTTGTGAGGCCCCGGCAAATATGGTAAGGTTAAGGGCAAAAATATCGGAGGAGCACATGTCCGCAGCCTTTCCCGCCAACGCCCGGGAAGCGGTCATCACCTTTCATTACGCCGACCGCATCAAAGCCCAGATCCTCCTGGCCTCCCGCCTGATAGTGCCTCTCAGCCAACTCCAGGGCGAAGCCCGGGAAGGCGGCCGCGTGATCTTCCTGGAGTTCCTCAAGGGCCTGGAGCAGGAAATCAACCTGGCCCAGGTCCAGATCGCGGCTCCAGACATGGTCCGCATCCGCACCGTGATGACCGGCCTCCTGGGCATGGCCGACGCCGGCATGTTCCTGGACCTGCAGCAGCACTTCACCTGGATGATCACGGTGATGGCCACTTACGCCCAGCGGGCCATGGAGTTCCTGGTGAAAGAGAAGCTGATTTAAGGACGGTTTTCTGTTTTCCGTTTTTTTAAATCCGAATGATTCTCTTCTCGTTCCCAAGCTCCCGCTTCGGAACGCACCTTCTATTGCCCAGCTCCGCTTGGCAAAGGACACGGCACGCCATGCCTTATACGGTTTTCGGTTTTCGGTTTTCGGTTTTCGGTAAAGATAATTATGGATTATCAATAAATTACAGATTAAGTTTGTTGCACTTGAAAGAGAAAATGGTATCACCCACAGCCGGGGGCGGCGGTTCCACATTCCATGATTAACTTAGAAGAATTTCGGGCCGGGCGGTTCGGGGTTCCGGTAGCTGGCGCCTCCGAGTTGCCGGGGTTCTGCCGCGATTGTCCCTTCCTGGTGCAGGAGCAGTCCCAGGTGTGCTTTTGCGACGGGCTGTTTTATTATTATTGCGCCTATTCCAAACACGAGA
>VGSO01000331.1 GCA_016874945.1 Deltaproteobacteria bacterium | reverse complement strand
TCAACTTGCTCCGTCTCTGCTACCCGTGGACCTGCTCTTTGCAGAGGTGGCCTGAACGGTTACCTATTTAAGATTTTTCTCCTATTGCTTTCTTGTGAAAATTTACGGGGTGATTTCACTTTTGGATTGAGATCTTCTTCGAAGAATATCTCGGTATAGGTTTCTATTATTCATTCCGATAGACAGAATAATTCAAAGGAGATTTTACCATGAAGCAGAGTTATTGCGGCTTGTGTGAAAATTATCCAATAGATTTGCCGGATTTTTTAAATGCTATCGTCAAGGTCAAAGAATATCTTGACCAATTCCCGATCCAGTGGTGGGTTCATTGCTTTCCAGGGGAAGAAGGTTTTTCTTTCTCTGAATTACGCAAGGGGCTTGACTGGTTTCTCACCGACCCTGAATGCCGAGGTTGCAAAGGAGGGGGAGGTTTAAAGGAGTGCCCCATCCGGTCTTGCGGCAAGACGCGGCAAGTTGCACATTGCTGTGAATGTCACGACCTGGAGAATTGCGAACATTACAATATTATTATCCAAGAATCTCCGGGTAATATAGTTTATTTACATAGGTACCTACTAAAAATACATTCGGCGGAATATAAGTTCACTGAGACAAGTCAATGCTTAATAAGAAAACGATAAAACTGACAACAATAATATGCTTAATTGCAGCTTTAAGCATTGTTATTTTTGCTACCAGGCATACGCAATATCATTATCACTCGGTTTATCGGGAATTTTATGTTATCCCCCTGATCCTGGCGGCATTTTGGTTTGGATTGCGGGGCGCCCTGCTCGCGTCTGGCAGTGTCACCTTGTTTTACCTGGCGTTTGTCTGGACATTTTGGCAGGGACTTTCAGCAGAAAAAATCAACACTTTTATAGAAATTGTCTTCTTGAATGGTATGGCTCTGGTCCTGGGACTCCTCAGGGAGCGGGAACACCGGGAGCGCCGCCGCACCCAGAAAATGGAAAACCTGGCGACTATAGGCAAAACAGTTTCCGGGATCGCCCATGATATGAAAACACCCCTGGTGGCCATCGCCGGCTTTTCCCGGCGCATCCTGAAAAAACTGGGGGCAGACGACCCCCATCGGGAGAAGCTAACCATCATCTATCAAGAGGCCCAACGGCTGGAAATCATGGTCAAGGATATGCTGGAATATGCCCGTCCTTTGAATTTGCGCCTTTCCCTGACAGATGTGAGCGGCATAATTCAGGAGAGCATTGCCATAGTGAAGGGAATGGCGGGAGAAAAACAGGTGATCATTGAAGGCCGGGTCTCCTCGAATATTGCCCCCCTTAGGATAGACCCCAGGAGGATGAAGCAGGTATTCATTAACCTGTTGACTAATGCAGTTCAGGCTTCGCCGCCGGGAGAAACCGTAGTCATAACCTCTGTCAGCGAAGACGGCAGTTTCTTAATCGACATCACCGATCATGGACCCGGCATCGCGGCGGAGCAGAGAGAGAATATCTTCACCCCCTTTTTTACCACCAAAAAGGAAGGCGTCGGGTTAGGGCTGGTCATGGTGAAGAACATCGTTGCCGCCCATGGGGGCGAAGTGCAATTTTTTAACAATCCACCTCCGGCAACCGGCGTCACTTTTCGAGTCATCTTGCCCCGGGAATCAGGAGTCGTATCTTCTTTGATAGAGAAGTAGCAGAACTATGCCGGTTCCCATCTTAACCGATCTCGTAATTATATTCGGCCTCTCGCTCGTGGTCCTTTTCATCTGCCACCAGCTCCGGGTGCCGGTGACGGTGGGGTTTATCCTCACCGGGATTCTGGCCGGACCCCATCTGCTGGGTTTGGTCAAGGTCATCCACGAAGTGGAAATTCTGGCGGAGATCGGGGTCATTTTATTACTGTTCACCATCGGCGTGGAATTTTCCTTCGCCAATCTTCTCCAGATCAGGCAATCGGTGCTGGTGGCCGGCCCCATCCAGGTGGCGGCCACCTGTCTGGCCGGGCTGTTTTTGGCCCTGCAGGTCGGCAAGAGCATGGGGGAGGCCGTGTTCATCGGCTTCCTGGTGTCTTTGAGCAGCACCGCCATCGTTCTGAAACTCCTCCAGGGAAGGGGCGAAATTGATACCCCCCACGGCCGCACCAGCCTGGGCATCCTGATCTTTCAGGACATCATCATCGTCCCCATGATGCTCTTTGTTCCCTTGCTGGCCGGGGCGTCGGAGAATGTCGGGGCGTCTTTTCTCATCTTGTTGGTTAAAGGAATCGTGATCGTGGCGCTGGTCATCGCCGGCGCCAAGTGGGTGGTGCCTCAAGTCCTCTACCAGATCGCCCGCACCGGCAACCGCGAGCTCTTTCTGTTGTCCATTGTGCTGATCTGCCTGGCGGTGGCCTGGCTGACGGCCCAGGCCGGCCTCTCCCTGGCCCTGGGGGCCTTTCTGGCAGGGTTGATCGTCTCCGAAACCGAGTACAGCCATCAGGCCCTGGGCAATATCCTGCCGTTTCGGGATGTCTTTGCCAGTTTCTTTTTCATCTCCATCGGCATGTTGCTGGATGTGGACTTCCTCCTTAAGAATCCGGGGATCATCGCCCTGCTCACTCTGGGGGTGTTGCTGGTCAAGGCCCTTCTGGCCGGCTCCGCCGCCCTGTTCCTGAAATTTCCTCTGCGCACCGCGGTGCTGGTGGGCCTGGCGCTGTGCCAGGTGGGGGAATTTTCCTTCATTCTCTCCAAAGTGGGACAGAGCCAGGGGTTATTTTCAGGTGACAGTTATCAGCTCTTCCTGGACGTGACCATCATCACCATGGTGGTCACCCCTCTGCTCATGGCGTTGGCGCCCCGGGCGGCGGATTTTATGCTGCGTTGGCCGCTGCCCCAAAGATTGAAGTCGGGGAGGCACTTGCCGGAGGCCATTGACCAATCAATTCCCCGAGATCATCTGATCATTATCGGCTTTGGGGTTAACGGGCGGAACCTGGCCCGGGCCGCCAAAACCGGGGGAATTCCATATGTTATCATTGAGATGAATCCGGAAACGGTCCGGCGGGAAAGGGAGAGCGGCGAACCGATTTTTTATGGCGACGCCACCCAGGAAGAAATCTTGAAACACGCCAACATTAAAGAGGCCAGAGTGGTGGTGGTAGTCATCAACGACC
This sequence comes from Deltaproteobacteria bacterium, assembly GCA_016874945.1. Taxonomy (GTDB): domain Bacteria; phylum Desulfobacterota; class Desulfobaccia; order Desulfobaccales; family 0-14-0-80-60-11; genus VGSO01. Next base: position 223 of record VGSO01000331.1, on the reverse strand, counting down.
CGGCCGCCACCCGGCGTATTGTCAGCCTGGCCCGCAGCCTCAACCCCCGGGCCTATATCATCGTACGCACTCGCTATCTCCAGGAATTGCAGTCCTTGTTTGAACTGGGCGCGGATGACGTCGTGCCCGAAGAGTTTGAAACCTCGGTGGAGATCTTCACCCTGGTCTTAAGGAAATACCTGGTGGCCAAAGAGGAGATCGAAAGATTTGTCACCCAGGTGCG
>VGSO01000330.1 GCA_016874945.1 Deltaproteobacteria bacterium | reverse complement strand
ATCCTGCGCCGGCACAGGCTGGATGCCGACTCCCAAATCCCTCCTGGCCTTTAAGTATATATAAATCCATCCTTTAACCTAACCAAGACCGGCCATAATCTCTCCCGAATACCAAAACTGTTAGCCAACAATTCCTTTCATGGTGCATTTTGGGCATTGACTTTTATGAACATTATTATATGTAGAAGCAATAATATTCGTCCGATGGCGGGAGGAGCATATACGTGTTAGGCGATTTTAAATGGTCGAAATGATCATATGAAAATAGTCATTATGGCTTATAGCCAAATAATGTTTCTAACTAATAATCTTATGGACATTATGATTGGAGGAATAATAGGGATTTCCGGAAACCCTGGCTGACCAACGCCCCCTTTCTGCCCTGGATAGCAGGCGTTGCAGGTTTCCGAAAATGTAAGTTTAAGCCAAGTGGAGAAAACATGATTGCTTTTTAAAGAATCTTTAATTCCCCTAAGGAGGGCAAAAAATGCACGTTTCCCGCCGGGATTTTCTCAAGTACTGCGGATTGGCCGCGGCGGCCGTGGGCCTGAGCAGCACCGAACTGGCGCTCCTGGAAAAGGCTCTGGCCAACCAAGACGCCCCCACGGTGCTCTGGCTGCAAGGGGCCGCTTGCACCGGGTGTTCCATGTCATTTTTAAATTACGTGTCTCCCACCGCTCCCGCGTCGGCGGCTGACCTCCTGATCAACAACATCAACCTGGCCTATCACCCCAACCTCATGTCCATGGCCGGACAGGGCGCCGCGGACATCGCCCGACTGGCTTACGACCAAGGCGGTTACATCCTGGCGGTGGAAGGCGGCGTGCCCACGGCCTTCGGGGGCCGGGCTTGTTGGGCCTGGACTTATAACGGCGTAGAAGTAACCTTCCAGCAGGCGGTGACCGACCTGGCTTCCCGGGCCGCCAAAATTTTGGCCATCGGCACCTGCTCCTCTTTTCGCGGGATTCCCGGGGCGGGGCCTAATCCTACCCAGATTAGAAGCGTCAAAGAGGCAACCGGCGTGGACGCCATCAACATTGCCGGTTGCCCGCCTCACCCTGACTGGGTCGTTTACACGGTGGCCCAACTGTTGTTGGGCAACAACATCCCCCTGGACAGCTATGCCCGCCCCACAGCTATTTTTGGCCATACGGTCCACAAATACTGCTCCCGCCGGGACCAGAAAAATTGTCTCTGGGATAAGGGCTGCCGGGGGCCGGGATGTCACGGCCCCTGTGCCACCAGCCTGTGGAACAATGGCATAAACTGGTGCGTCAACGCCAACGCCGCCTGCTACGCCTGCACCGCGCCAACCTTCCCCGGAACCATTGCCCTTAATACCCCCCTGTACAACCCTCATGGCGGCACGGACCTCAACTGCTCCCGCTGCCATGATTGATCCGGGTTCATCATTAGATGAGGAGAATTAATCTATGCCTACCATCACCACCATCGATCCGGTCACCAGGTTGGAGGGCCACCTTAAAATTCAAGTTGCCGTGGATACGGTTAACGGAGTCCAGCAGGTCATCAACGCCAAGGCCACCGGCACCCTGTTCCGCGGTTTTGAAAATATCCTGCAGAACCGGCATCCCTTTGATGCCCAGCACATCACCCAGCGGATCTGCGGGGTCTGCCCCGTATCCCACGGCCTGGCGGCAGTCATGGCCCTGGACGCGGCCTGCGGGATAACCGCCCCCAACAACGCCAGGATCATGCGCAACCTGGTGCTGGGCGCCAACCTGGTGGACTCTCACATCCTCCACTTCTATCACCTGTCGGCGGTGGATTACCTCAACGGTCCCGATATGGCGCCCTGGCAGCCCAGTTGGAACGTGGACAAGCGCTTCGACCCCGCCATCACCGCCACTTTGGTCAACCATTACGTCACTGCCCTGGATATGCGGCGCAAGGCCCATGAAGCCGGGGCCATCTTCGGCGGCCGCCTACCCCATCCACCCACGTTCATTGCCGGCGGCTTCACCACCCGGCCCACGGCCGCGGGGATCGCCAGGTTCAAAAGCTATATGAACGAGATTATTACCTTCATCAGCAGCACCTATATTCCCGACGCCCAGGCCCTGGCCGACGTTTATGCCGACTATAAAGAGATCGGTCGGGGTTTCGGCAATCTTCTGGCCTTCGGATGCTTCGATCTAAACTCCTCCGGCGCCAGCAAACTTTTCCGGCGGGGAAGGGTAAGAAATGGCTCCACCACGGTGCGGACGGTGAACCTTGGTTTAATCACTGAACAGGTGACCAGGTCCTGGTATGCCGACTCCTCCAACAACCTGCACCCGTCCTCCGGAGTCACTTCTCCCGTGGACCCGGCGACCAAGACCATGGCTTATTCCTGGATAAAGGCGCCCCGGTTCGCCGGCGTCCCTTATGAAACCGGGGCATTGGCCCGCATGTGGGTCAACGGCGATTACCAGGCCGGCATCTCCGTTATGGACCGGCACCTGGCCCGGGCCTACGAGGCCCTGAAGGTGGCCCAGGCCATGCTCACCTGGGTGGACGGCCTTAAGCTTTCCGGCGCCAATGCCGTGACGGCCCAAGTGCCTGCCACCGCTGCGGCCGTCGGCTTGACCGAGGCGCCCCGGGGGGCGTTGGGGCACTGGCTGCAGATCAGCAACGGGACGATCTCCCGCTACCAGATCATCACCCCCACCTGCTGGAACGCCTCCCCCCGGGACGACGCCGGCAGACGCGGCCCCCTGGAAAAGGCCCTTATCGGCACGCCGGTTAAGGATATCAGCCAGCCCCTAGAAGTGGTGCGGGTCATCCACTCCTTCGATCCCTGCCTCTCCTGCGCGGTGCACGTGATGCGGCCCGAGGAAGGGAAGAAAATCTTCACCCTGGAGCATTGCCACGGCGGAGAGGAAATTAACAGCCACGATCATAGCCATGACCATGAGCGCCATCATCATGGCCCTAGCCATGATCATGACCATTCTCATGACCACAGCCACTAAGAAAAGCCGAAAACCCCGGATCCTCATTGCCGGTCTGGGGAACCTCCTGCTCCAGGACGATGGGGTGGGGGTGCATGCGGTGCGGGAACTGCAGCAGGACCCACCCCCCGGCGTCCTGGTGGCGGAAGTGGGCGTCCAGGTGCTCCCCGCGCTCCACCTCCTGGAATGGGCCGACAAGATCCTGGCCATTGACGCCATGCAGGCCGGCCAGGCTCCGGGCGCCATTTATGCTTTTGGCATGGATGACGTGGCGGAACCGGAAATTCAGGTATCGTTGCACGAGCTGGGTCTGAGAGCCGCCTTTAAAATGTTGCCGGAACCCACCCAAGCGGAGATCGCCGTCCTGGGAGTGGAGCCGGGGGTCATTGACTACGGTCT
>VGSO01000329.1 GCA_016874945.1 Deltaproteobacteria bacterium | reverse complement strand
AGGTCTTGAAGGAAGAGGCTCAGCCGACGATCCAATGCCTTGAGTTGTTGTGCTTTCATGAGCGCATTTTGCGCTCAAAAAAGGCGAATGTCAATATATACTTAACCTAGTATTATTAAGAACCGAATCTTGTTAGAGCGCATTACTTCTTAGGATTGGCTCAATTAGGGTTAGGTAATCGAGGCGCAGCTCTGGAGGAATACAAGATTTTGAAGGGCCTTGACCCTAAGAGGGCAGAGGACTTGTTTAATCAAATTTACGAATAGAACTCGTTGCTCATCACCATGGGACGCACGGTTTTACCTTACAGTCATGTCTGGGAAGAGGAGCGGAGCCGCTGGGTCAAATTCCGCCGGGCGCTGCGCCGGGAGGACCAGGCGCACCTGGACCGGCTCTTCGAACTGGCCCGGCTGCACCTCCAGGCCGGGGTCTATGCCTCCAACCCCTGGCCCCTGGAGACCATGCTGCTGTCCATGCTGCTGGAGCATGAGAAGGTGATCAGCAGGTTGGAGGAGAAGTTAAAGGCTCTGGAATCGCGAAGATGGTGAAATCTCACGCCAAGACGCCAAGGCGCCAAGGTAGGGCGCAATTCATTGCGCCCTAAGTGATCCCTCTGGCAAGGGCGCCTAAGGGCGGGGTGACCCCGCCGCTACAGCACAGCCGGGGGCGGCTGTGCTACATTTTTTCAGCATCGGCTGGAAAGCCTGTGCCACCAATGAGCTTCCTTCCAACCCTTTAAGGGGGCCGGGGAAGTCGGGGCCAGCGGCCCCGACTCCCCCGCAAAGAACCTTCTCCTTAAGGGGTTGGGGGAGGGGTTTCAGGGGAGGGGGCAGGGGCCGGCGGCCCCTGGCCCATTCCCCTGAATATCTTCAGCGCTTATCCGTATGCAAACCACCGGCTGGCTTTTTGATGTCTATCCCCTCCAAGACCGCATGGTGTTGTGGTTCATCACTGCGGCGGGGGAGCGCCTGCGGGTGGAAGACGGATTCCCTTATCGGGTCTATCTGGGGGGAGAGCCGGGCCGGGTCCGGTCCCTGGCCCGGGAGGCGGGGCGCCGGGGCTGGGTAAAGCGGCATTATCCCCACCGGGGCCGGAACTTGTGGAGTGGGGAGGAGATTCCGGTAGTTGCCCTGGAACTGGCCTCCTATGCCCACCTGTCCCGCCTCCGGGGTTGGTTTGGGGGGCTGAAAGATGAATTAGCGGTGTTCAACGCCGACCTGGACATTTCCGCCTATTACCTTTACTCCCGGAGGCTCCACCCCTGCGCCTGGTATGACCTGGAGGCGAGAGAGGGCCGCCTGGCGGCCATAACCTTGCTGGAAGACCCCTTCGCAGTGGAATTTGCCCTGCCGCCCCTAACGGTCATGACCCTGGGTCTCACCCGGGACCCTCTGATTCCGCTGGGTTCAGGAAACAGCGTGGCGGTGGGCTGGGAAGACCGCACCCTGGAACTGGAAGCCCCGGATATTCCCGCCCTCATCGGAGAGCTGGCCCATTGGCTCCGGCGTCTGGACCCGGACCTGGTCCTCAGCGACTGGGGGGATGAAGGGATCATCCCGCCGGTGTGGCAGTGGAGCCAACAGCACCGCGCGCCCCTCCCCCTGGACCGGGAGCCTCAACCCGTCCCCCGGCAGTTCCACGGCGGTCGCACCTATTTCTCCTACGGCCGCATTGTCTATCAAGGCCCCGCGGCGCCCTTCTACGGCCGCTGGCACGTGGATCGGCGCAACTCCTTCTATTACAAAGAGTCGGGCCTCATGGGGCTGGCCCAGATCGCCCGCATCGGCCAGATGCCGCTCCAGCAGGCGGCCCGGGCCTCCCCGGGGACGCTCATCACTTCCATGCAACTGGCCCGGGCCACCACGGACGGCATCCTCATCCCCTGGCGCAAGGGCGCACCGGAACGCTTCAAGACCGCCGCCGAACTGCTCATCATCGACAAGGGCGGCCTCACCTTCATGCCGCCCATCGGCCTTTTCTTCGACGTAGCGGAACTGGACTTCGCCTCCATGTATCCCACCATCATGACCATCCATAACATCTCCCCGGAGACGGTGAACTGCCCCTGCTGCGCCGGAGACGGAGCAGGCGCAGTTGTGGGGGAGGGGGCTAAGTCAGTGGCCTGTGATCAGTGGCCTGTGATCAGTGTCTATTATCAACCGAAAACCGCAAACCGCAAACCGCAAACCCAGAATCCCTGGCCCTCCCCCCACATTACCCCTGAAGCCAACTACCGCCTCTGCCGGCGGCGGGAGGGCTTGGTGCCCCGGACTTTAAGGCCCATTTTGAAGCTCAGAGAAGATTTAAAGGCCCGGGCCAAGGAGGTGGGGCCGGAGGAGGGGAGTGAGTACAAGGACCGGCAGAACGCCTTGAAATGGATGCTGGTCACCTGCTTCGGGTATCTGGGGTACAAGAACGCCCGGTTCGGACGCATTGAGGCCCACGAGGCGGTGACCGCCTACGGGCGGGACAAGCTGCTCACCGCCAAGGAGATCTGCGAGGATGCCGGGTTTCAGGTGTTGCACGGATTGACGGATTGTCTGTGGATTAAGAAGGAAGGCATGACCGGGGGAGAGCTGGAGAGCCTGTGCCGGGAGATTTCCCGGGCCACGGGGGTGAAGCTGGCCCTGGAGGGGGTGTATAAATGGCTGGCGTTTCTCCCGTCCCGGCTGGACCCCCGGCGGCCGGTGGCCACCCGGTATTTCGGGGCGTTTAACGACGGCAAGCTCAAAGTCCGGGGCCTGGCCTGCCGCCGCCGGGACACGCCACCCCTGGTGCGCCTTGCCCAGGAGGCACTGCTGGAGAAAATGGCCCAGGCTAGCACGGCCCAGGAATTGGCGGCTATGCGGCCGGAGTTGGAAGACCTGGCCGAGAGCTTTCGCCTGCGCCTGCGGGAAGGGCAGGTGCGGCCCCAGGATTTGCTCATCACCCGGGTGCTGTCCCAGCCCGCGGCGGACTACAAGGTGGACACCGCCACCGCCCTGGCGGCCCGGCAGTTGGAGCGGGCCGGGATTCACCTCCAACCAGGAGAAAAGGTGCGCTATGTCCACCGGGAGCCTAAACGCGGCCCCAAGGAGCTGCGGGTCCAGGCCGCGCCCTTTTTGGAGACTTTGGAGGATTATGACCTAGAGTTGTACCTGGAACTGCTGGAGCGGGCGGTGGAGGAGGTGATGATGATGGTCCTTGAATAGACGGTTGAGAAATAAAGTAAAAAACCTGGCATTAGTTACTATATACCAGGAATAAGACGAGCCTCTTGCAAAAGTCATGGTCAAAAGCGGAATCAACGATATTGGGGCGGTTCCCTCCCCCCTCAAGGGCATAAGCGCTAACTTAAGGGTCATTTGAAAATTGACA
>VGSO01000328.1 GCA_016874945.1 Deltaproteobacteria bacterium | reverse complement strand
AGCGCCGTCACCCGTAAACTGCGCCTGCTGCGGGCCCACGGCTTAATCAAAAAGGTTCCGAAAACCCACCGCTATCACCTGACCGCCGGTGGTTATCAGGCCATCACCGCCATCATTACAGCCCTGCCTGCCAGTGCTGATTCCCTAATTAAATTAGCAGCATGAAGGAAAAATCTTGTTCAAAAAACCAGAAACTCGGATTCAGTAGCACAGGCTTTCCAGCCTGTGCAGTCTAGAACTTTTCGGACCACCGAATGGTGGTCGTAGGCTAATTGTCGAATTAATTTCTCATGCAAAAGCGCCAAGGCGCTAAGAATGCAGGGCGGGCATGGCCCGCCCTGCATTTTTTCCCTTCTTTCCGTGGTGTCTTTGCGGCTTTGCGTGAGATATTAATAATACCAAGTTCGGTTTCTGCTGCAACAAAACAAATTGCCAACTTATTGATAATTAACAATATATTAACCGAAAACCGAAAATTGCATAAAACCGGCTGAAAGCTGACCGCTGAAAGCTGGTAGCTTAATCCGCCCTTTGCGTCTGGGCGTCTTGGCGTGAGATAATATTTTCATGCCTTTCCCCCAGAAAGTAACCGACCTCCTCATCTGGCACCGGGGGGCCCTGGGGGACCTGCTCCTGGCCGGCCCGGCCTTGATGGCTATCCGGCATCGCTATCCCCGGGCCCGCATCACCGGCGTCGGCCACCCGGAGCGCTGGGGACTGCTCTCCCGGACTTTGGCCCTCACGAATGTTTGGGACGGGGAAACGGCGGTATGGGCTGATTTGTATGCCGCCGGGCCTCTGGGGGAAAACCTGATTTCCCTCCTATCGCCATTTCAGGCGGCCCTGATCTTTACGCCCCAGCCGCCCGCTCACCTGATGGAGCGGCTGCGCCAGGCCGGCGTGGCCGCGGTCCACTGGGTCCCTTCCTTTTCCCCGCAATGCCGGGAGCACCCTTCCACTCTCCAGGTCCGGCGACTGGCGGAGCTGGGAATCCCGATGGCTTCCAAACCTTTCCGCCTGATCCTGGATAGTGGCGGCGTTGAGGATAATATCCCCCTTCCCGGCGGCGGCCCCTGGGCCGCGGTGGCCCCCGGGAGCGGCCACCCCTGTAAAAACTGGCCGCTGTCCCACTACTTCCAGGTGACCCGGGCGCTGGCCTGGCAGCGCGGCTTGAGCATCATCTGGCTGACCGGACCCGCCGAGGAGGCCATGTTCCCTTATGTGCAGGCCATGGCCCAGGCCCAGGGCCACCTGCTCCTTAACCGTCGGCCCTTGCTTCAGGTGGCCCAGACCCTGGCCCGCTGCGCGATTTACCTGGGAGGCGACAGCGGCCTCACCCACCTGGCCGCGGCCGCCGGCGCCCCCAAAGTCCTGGCCCTCTTCGGCCCCACTGATCCCCGCATCTGGGCCCCCCGGGGCAAAAACGTAAGTATATTGCAAGCCCCCTGCCTGGATGCCCCTTGCGCCCGGGGCCGGGAGATTCCCTGTCCTGAACCGCGCTGCTTTGACGATCTTTCTCCGGAAACGGTTTTGGTGGCAGTGACCGAATGGGGCCTCGGTAAAAATTTTTGGCCGGCTTCCCCCTGGGACCAAAATTTTTGACTGCCCACTTTAGCGGTACAATGCCGCCCGGGAAGGGTTCCCGTACAACAATTTGTACCAGGCAATACCATCCCTCATTCCCCTAAACTCTGAAACCCGCATAAATAGGAGTTTTCCAGGATAAAAGGAAAGTTGGCATTATTAATGCATCTCTCTATTAACAGGTTACCCCCGAAAATACCCTATACCATTTTCTCCTTTCTCCGATATGGCCGGGCTTCCCCCTCCCGGCCATATATATTTTAGGCTCCAGGTGAAACCGGCATTCCGGATTCCCCCCATAAATCTTTCGTATAAAACTCCTTGAATCTCCGCCATATCGTGTTATAGTTGGTTGTTATGAATGCCATTCGGCAGCCTCATCCCCACGGGGTGCGGCCATGAAGGTCCTCTGGGCGCCCTGGCGTATGGAGTATATCCTGGGGGAAGACAAGTCCCCAGGCTGCATCTTCTGCCCCCAACCGGGGGAAGATGTGAAAGAGCGCCTGGTTTTGTTCAGCGGCCGCCTCAGCCGGATCATGATGAACAAGTATCCTTACATCAACGGGCACCTGCTCATTTCGCCCCTGCGCCACAAACCCGGCCTGGAAGACTTGACCCAGGCCGAACTTCTGGACCTGCAGCTCAAGCTCCGGGAATCCCTGGCTATTCTGCGCCGGGTGATGCGCCCCGACGGCTTTAACGTGGGTCTGAACCTGGGCATCGTGGCCGGCGCCGGAGTGGAGGCTCATCTCCACTTTCACGTGGTTCCCCGGTGGAACGGCGATACCAATTTTATCCCGGTGTTTGCCGACGTGCGCGTGATTCCGGAACACTTCCGTGAAACTTACGAGCGCCTGGCCCCCCTGTTCCAGACCCTGTCAGATGAGGACCCCCTATGCGTTTCTTTAAAGTGATCTTCGCCACCTTGTTTGTCATGTTCGGGATAACCTTCATTATCCAGAACCTGGAGATCCTGACCCGCTCCGTGCAATTGAAGCTGGACCTCTATTTCAGCACCTTTCAGACCCCCACCATTCACCTTTGGGGCCTAGTCCTCTTCAGCTTCTTCCTGGGCGTCTTCACCGCCTCGCTCTATGGCATTTACGAACTCATCAAGCAGAGGCAGACCATTCGGCAGCTCCAGCATAACCTGGAAATCCTGAGCCAGGAGCTGAAGCGGGCCTCCGGCCCCGAGGCGGGCTCGTCATCGGGGGAGCCTTCTTAAAAAAATTCAACACCAAGGCGCCAAGCAATCAAGGTGGTCAGGCCCCGGGCGGGCGCTGACCACTTTTTTTCAGATGGGGTGCGTCTCGCGCCCCATCCCAAGTACTAGCCTATTAATGATTTCGATTATTGCCTTAGCTCCGAAAAAGGAGATCAATGACAATCACAAAAACGAATAGTCCCTTCTTCAGAAGGAAACCCAACCGGAAAAAATTTGAGTGGCACAGGCCTCCGGCCTGTAGTCAGCTTTGTAGGTCCACAAGTTAACCACAGGCTGGAAAGCCTGTGCTACTGAATCCGAGTTTCTGGTTTTTTGAACAAGATTTTTCCTTCATGCTGCTAATTTAATTAGGGAATCAGCACTGGCATGCAGGGCTGTAATGATGGCGGTGATGGCCTGATAACCACCGGCGGTCAGGTGATAGCGGTGGGTTTTCGGTAATTTTGCAGAGATCCCAAGTTGAGAGTTCTGCGAAAAGCCTTTTTGTCATCCTGAGCGAAGCGAAGGATCTCGTATTTACTCGTAATTATGAGATTCTTCGGTCGCTCCGCTCCC
>VGSO01000327.1 GCA_016874945.1 Deltaproteobacteria bacterium | reverse complement strand
GTGGGAGGGGGTTGGGGGGAGGGGGATCAATAGGGCAACTGGTCTGTATTGCTAATTTATTTCACCCCCACCCTAACCCTCCCCCATCAAGGGGGAGGGAACAAAACGACTTTCCGGATGAACACTAGCTTGAGATTCTCTGCCCTTAAGCGGATAGTCCTTAGCTTGGCAAGCGGGCCACTCAGGCAGAATTTGGCAATGACCTGGAGCAACTGCTGCCCAAAGCTACAAGTGCACAAGCCTGATGGATTTGCCACGTTTTTTCAAGGATAGGTTGGAAATGCGGTTGGAAATAAAAAATGAAGGGTTAGACCAATGACCTAACCCCTTGATTGAATTTGGCGTCCCCACGGGGATTTGAACCCCGGTCGCCGGCGTGAAAGGCCGGTGTCCTGGACCAGGCTAGACGATGGGGACGCGTGGGTGGATGGATTTTCCGTGGTGGGCCGTGTTGGATTCGAACCAACGACTCTCTGCTTAAAAGGCAGATACTCTACCGACTGAGTTAACGGCCCGGACGCCTTTTTATGTAACCTCAGCCGAAGCACTTGTCAAGGCGCACCGGGCACTTTCTCTCTTCGGAGGCTCGATGGCGACGCCGCTCATCCGCCCCCTCCTCAACCGCAGGACGGCCCGGGGTCCGTGGAGGCCATCCCTCCGGGCAGGACCCGGCAATCTCCGGGCCCGGGGGCCTCTGCGGCGGAGCCGCGGCAACGGAGAAGAGGGCTCAACTCCAAAGCCTCAGGGAATCAGGGGGCATGACCCGAGGCGCCCCGCCAGATATCGCAGTCCCGGTTGAGACTTGTGCAGGTCCGAGTCGGGATCTTTTTCCCCGGCTCTCCCGCCACCGGCAATTTCCCCGAGGTCTGCAGGGTCCGGTCATGTTTATCGGCTCTCCGACCGGCCTCTGGTTTCTGCCAGCCCGAAAAATTCACTGCGTCCGTATGATGCGACCAGCTGTTACGGGTGGGCCGAAGGCCCGTGCGCTCCTGTTGCTTCAGAGAACGGTGGTTCGGCCGGATGACATCGATTTTAATCAAAGAACTTCCTTAGAATCGGACCAGGCGAACGGCGGGATGCGCTTCGCTTTCCCGCCCTACGCCCCTAAGGCCCTGTGGGGTGCGCACCGCGCACCATGGACCGGGCCTGGCGGCGGGCTGGGACGCCCGCCCCGCCGAACTTTTCATGCTTTGCGAGTGAGCCCCAGGCTCATGGGTAACTGCTATGAAAAGTTTTTTGCATGGCGCAATTTATCGAGGATTATCAATTGGTTGTGCTGGTTACAGAGGCCCTCCTTGCCGAACTTTTCATGCTTTGCGGGTGGGCCTCAGGCCCATGAGTAACTGTCTTGAAAAGTTCTTGGTGGCGTCGGCATCTTGCCGGTGCGGCGCACAGGCTGAAAGCCTGTGCCCAAAGGCGGCGGGCAGAGACGCCCGCCCCACCGCCCTTTTCATGGGTTACGGGTGGGCCAAGGGCCCATGAGGGACTCCTATGAAAAGTTCCTTATCCCCCTCTCCCCCGGCGGGGGAGAGGGCTGGGGTGAGGGGGAAAACTTTTCATGCTTTGCGAGTGAGCCTCAGGCTCATGAGTAACTGTCTTGAAAAGTTCGCGAGGAAATCATAAATAGTGCATGATATCAACAGGTTGTCCGACATAAGGGTTAATGCTTAGTTTACATAATAATACTAGGTTAAGTTATTAGGATGAATCATTGATCGCTGGGAAACTTGCATGGCGCCAGGGGCAGAAGCCGCTCAGCCGGATCAGGAGGGCTTGCAGGGATTCACGCGTCTGGGGCAAGGTCGCACCAGAAGTTTTTTTTAAGGCGCACCTGCTCACTGCGCAGGAAGGCATAGGCGATGGTGACCAGCCACACGTGATGATGCCAGCCCAGCCAATGGCGGCCCTCGTAATGGTCGAGTCCCAGTTCATCTTTCAGTTCCCGGTAATCAAGCTCAATGCGCCAGCGGGAGCGGGCCAGGCGCACCAGATGCCGCAATCCCGGGGGTGGGCCATCGAACCAGCACAGCCAGTATTTGCTGGGAGCCGCGGCGTTTTCGGGCCACTCCATCAGCAACCACTCGGACGGACGCTCCAGTTGACGCCGGTTGCGCCAGGCATGGGCGGCCCACACCTGCAGCACCGCAAAACGGGACCGTTGCGGTCCGCGGGAGCCCTCCCGCCACTCCACCCCTTGCCAGGCCTCCACCGGCATCGTTTGGGCCAGGTTCGACAGGCTCCGGGGGCGCGGCAGCTCCTCCCAGGGCGGATGCCGGCGGGGACGTCCCCGTCGGTTGGGAGCCGGCGGGGGAATATCGGGGGCCGTATCCCAAGCCACCGTCGAGGGCTCCACCTGCACCACGTAAGGGAGCTTTCGCTGACGCAATTCCTTCCGGAAATCAAACTCGTTCCCATAGAAAGAATCGGCCACCAGGGGCCGGGGGGGCACACCCCAGGCCAACATCTGATCCACCAACTCCAGGGCCAGCGCCGATTTGGTGCGGTAGGACACGTCCGCCGGGGCCTTCACCTTGGCCAAGCGCTCCGGGTCGGCACACCATTCCTGGGGCAGATACAATCTCCACCCCAAGGGGCAACTGGCCGCCGCACCGCTCCAATGAAGGGTCACCGCCACCTGGCAATTGGCGATTTTGCCCAGGGCGCCGCAATATTGCCGGGCCACCCCCACAGAATGCTTGCCGGCCTTGGGGAAAGAGGTGTCGTCCACCATCCACACCTCCGCCTCGGCCAGCAGGTCCACCATCTTCAGGGCCAGACGTCGCCCCACCTCTTCCACGGCCCAGGGACTCTGTCCCACGAACTGGCGCAAAGCCTGCACATCCGCCCCCGCCAGGCGCGCCGCCAGGGGTTCAATAGATTTCCGTTCACCATCGAGCAGCAATCCCTCAAGGTAGACCCTGGCCCAATGACGCCGTTCTTTCCGACCCATGGGCTCCAGAAGGTCTTGAAGGAAGCAGCTCAACCGACGCCGCAAGTCCATGAGTTTTTGTGGTTTCATGAACCCATGGTGCGCTCATGAAAGGCATTTGTCAATATATACTTAACCTAGTATTAATAGTTATTGCAATGAGTTAAAAAGAAGATTTGAATGGGTTTAAACTCTGAACCCGGCATGCTGGTGTTTATCCCAACAGGCATCCCACCTTGGTTGCCGACTCAGCGCGCACCTATAGGGAGGCAGGAGTTATATGCGGGGGGTAGGGTCTGTCAGGGGTTCTTGCGGAGCTCCCGGAGATTATCAGTTTTACCGAAATTTTTGAGCTGGCGCCTAATGATTCCAGGTAGATAGCCTTGAATTTCTCCAAAGTCTGTAGTGGCGGCAATTAATAATTGAGCGCCTTATCACTTTTTATAT
>VGSO01000326.1 GCA_016874945.1 Deltaproteobacteria bacterium | reverse complement strand
CTGAGCGCAGCGAAGAATCTAGACCCTTCGCCTACGGCTCAGGGTGACATAACTGATTGTCAGTAATATCCAATGGTTGTCCTATCATGGGCGATATGGGAGGTATTATCTAACGTAGTAGTGATAGGCAGTAGGCATTTAGAATCGGAGAACAAAATGATATACCGAAAACCGAAAACCGAAAACCGAAAACCGGGGTTCTAGTGTCCGTCCAGAAATACCGGCAACAGGTGGAGGAATGCGCCCGCTTTATCGCCCCCCGGATGGAGGCCTCGCCGGAGTGGGGCGTCATTCTGGGCACCGGCCAGCGGCTGCTGGCCCAGCACCTGGAAGGAGGCGGATTCCTCCCTTATGAGGAACTCCCACATTTCTCCCGGGCCACCAGCCCCAGCCACCAGGGCCTCTTTCACTGGGGGCGACTGGCGGGGAAGCCCGCAGTGCTGTGCCACGGCCGGCTTCACGGCTACGAGGGTTACTCGCTGCTCCAGGCCACCTTCACGGTGCGCGTGATGATCGCATTGGGGATCAAGACCCTGATCCTCACCAACGCCGCGGGGGGACTCAATCCCTATTTCAAGGCCGGGGAGCTGATGCTGATTTGCGACCACATCAACTTCATGGCCGACAACCCGCTGGTGGGAGAAAACGTGGACCAATGGGGGCCCCGGTTTCCCGATATGAGCCGGGTTTATGACCATGGGCTGATGGACCTGGCCGAAGAGGTGGCCCGGCGCCGGGGGATAGTTTTGAGGAAGGGGGTCTATGTGGGGGTCAAGGGGCCCAGCCTGGAAACACCCGCGGAGACGCGCCTCCTCCGGATTATCGGCGCCGACGCGGTGGGCATGTCCACCGTCCCCGAGGCCATCTGCGCGGTGCACGCGGGGATTAAGGTTCTAGGGATTTCCATCCTCAGCAACGTCAACCTTCCCGACGCCATGGCCCCCATTTCCCTGGAGGAGATCATTGCCACGGTGGCCCGGGCCGAGCCTCACCTGGCGCAGTTGCTCTTGGGAGTGATAGCCGAGTCGCCGCCTTGAGGAAACCCGGTCAAATGGTATAAAACGGCTATCGATAAAGGCGGGGATAAAGGAAAAAAGTGGTCAGCGGCAAATCAGAGCTGCTGACCACTGGCCACTGGTCACTGGTCACTGATTACTGATTACCGGCGGCTATCCTTTCTTTTTCCGGGGCCGTTTGGGCTTTTTTTCAACCCTGGCGGGAGGTGGCGGCGGTGGCGCGGGGGCTTCCGGCATCGCCGCGGCCCGGGCCGGCATTGTCGCGGGTTCCACGGCCGCGGCGCCAGTGTCGATCACATACACCCGCTGTTCCAGGGAGAGATTAATCAGAGACTGACCGCACTGGTGGCACACTGACGCATAGAGGGGATTTTTCCCTTGACACCCGGGGCACTTAATCCACAACCCCATCGCTATCCTCCTGGGTTTTCCCCTACCATTAGCAGAACCGGGTCGATTCTTCAAGAGTTTTATCCCGGTCAGGTAGGGCATTTGCAAAACAAATTTTAACCAATAGGACTTGCCATGAAAACTTCCATGAGAAAAGTGGTAATCAACACCGATCAGGCGCCGGCGCCCAGCGGGGCTTACACCCAGGCTCTGACCGCGGGGCCTTTTGTCTTCGTATCCGGCCAGATTCCCCTGGATGCCCAGGGCCGGATGGCGCCGGGAGATATTCTGGACCAGACCGTGCAGGTAATCAACAATATCAAGGCCATCCTGAACGCGGCGGACTGCAGCTTGAAGGACGTGGTCAAGGTCACGGTGTTTCTGGCGGACCTGGCGGATTTTCCGGAGTTCAACCGGGTATACGCCGAGTTCTTCCCCACCCATCCCCCGGCCCGCACCACCATCCAGGCCGCGGGCCTGCCCCGGGGAGCGGCCATCGAGATGGACGCCATCGCCGTTAAGAAAGGGTAAACAGGAGGGGAAAAGCAGGAAGGCCGGGATGAGGCCCCATGCCGCGGTCTGTGGCCTCAACCCCGATTCAGTGAAAATCGATGTAGTCTTTTTCTAAAGTAAAAACAGCTTGTTGTTGGGTCTCGCAGCACCTGAATTCGGCTTGCAGGTGCTCGAAGAAGATCTCAGTCCGGACCGACCGGGGACAGACTTCCACCCAAGTTCCGCATTCCCGGCACCGGGCCATAAACCGGCCTCCCTCTATTCTGGTTTGCGCCATCCGATGCGCCTTTTCTTTTGGCTGGCATCCCGCAGCAAACTACACCTTGGGGCTGTTGCCGGGGTGATTTTGAGGAGGGGCGGAGACTATGCGCCCGCCCCTCCACAAGGGCTTTTCCCCCAACATTTACTTAATTCTTACCGGAATTCCCTTCTGGGATAGGTACTCCTTGGCGGCCTGGATGGAAATCTCCCGGAAGTGGAAGATGGAGGCGGCCAGCACTGCATCGGCCTTGCCTTTCACCACCGCGTCATAGAGGTGCTCCAGGGTTCCGGCCCCGCCGGAGGCAGTCACCGGCAAACCCGAAGCCTCTTTGATTTTCCGGGTGAACTCCAGGTCAAAACCGGCCCTGGTGCCGTCGGCGTCCATGCTGGTGGGCAGCAGTTCCCCCGCCCCCAGATCCCGGCAGCGAGCCGCCCAGGCTGCAGCATCTAGACCCACGGGTGTCCGCCCTCCGTGGGTCACCACTTCATAGCCCGAGGGCATGGCCGGATTGGTGCGACCATCAATGGCCACCACGATGCGGCGAGAGCCTAGGGCTTTGGCGGCCTCTTCGATCAAGGCCGGGCGCTGCACCGCCGCGGTGTTGATGCCCACTTTGCTTACACCCGCGGCCAGCAACCTTTCAATATCGGCCAGGGATTTCACGCCTCCTCCCACCGTTAAGGGGATGGTAATGGCTGCCGCCACCTGCTGGACCAATTGCAAGGTGGTTTCCCGTCCCTCCACTGTGGCGGTAATGTCCAGGAAGGCCAGTTCGTCGGCGCCTTCCTGCTCATACAGCCGGGCGTTTTCCACCGGGTCCCCGGCATCCCGAAGGTTAACGAAGTGGATGCCTTTGACCACCCGGCCGTCCTTGATGTCTAGACAGGGAATGATGCGGATGTAGTCCATGATCTCCTCCTTGGAAAGGCCAAAATTCCGTATGCGCCTCCAGGGTTTTGGCGTGATAAGTGATAATTATTAGCCCACGGCAGGGCGCAAAGCAAGCAAAGGTTTAACATGAGCGCAAAAATCGGCTGCTGCGGGTTTCCGCTGGCGCGCCAATGGCCGGATACCGGGAGGCTTACGTCCTTTTCAACAATATCTCCATGGGGCGCGACGCCCGGAGATTTATACGGTTTTCGGTTTTCGGTTTTCGGTAAAGATAATTACGGATTATCAATAAGAGGCTCTGGCAAAATTCATTTTGAGGCTGCGATTTTCCCATGTTGCTTAAAGAAATA
>VGSO01000325.1 GCA_016874945.1 Deltaproteobacteria bacterium | reverse complement strand
ACCCATTGGAAAGGCTCTGGAATTGGTTGAAAAAACATGTTTGCAGGAATCGGTTGTTTGAGTGCGAGGAAACCTTAATGGATGTCCTAGCCGAAAACCTGCGTTTCCTTTCACCAACCAGGTTAACCGAGCTCTGTGCGTGCAGCTATTTGTTACATTAGAAAGAGAAAATTATATTAGACATAAAAAAACATTAGTTTGAGACCGCACCCCCCCAACCCCTAAAACCCAAAACCTGACCACTGACCCCTATTCCCTATTCCCTATTCCCTATTCCCTGATAAACTGAAAACTACCCTTCCCCCCGGATACGGTTGATAAGCTCAGAAACCGACACCGCCTCGGTCACCGGCATCAGCCGGACTTCGCCGCCGTAAGCCTGGACGATCTCCCGCCCGGCCACCGCAGCCTCCGGGTAATTGCTGCCTTTGGTGAGGATATCCGGCTTCAGCCGGGTGAGAATTTCCGGGAGTTGGTCAGTTTCAAAGAGGATGACCGCATCCACCGCCTCCAGGGCCGCCAGGATGCGCACCCGCTGGTTGGCCCCGATGATGGGGCGCCCCGGCCCTTTGAGCCGCCGCACCGATGCATCAGTGTCCAACGCCACCACCAGGGCGTCGCCCAGGCTGCGGGAGTCTTCCAGAAACTTGATGTGGCCGGCGTGGAGCAGGTCGAAACAGCCGTTGGTGAACACCACTTTCTTACCCTGGGTCTGGAGGTGGGAGACCCGGAGGCTCAACTCCGTCAGGTCAACGATTTTTTCTTCCAACCGCGTGCCTTGCCGGCCCAGTTCCCGCTCCAGTTCCCCCCGGAAAACGGGGGCGGTGCCCACCTTGCCCACCACCACCCCGGCGGCGATGTTGGCCAGGGCCGCGGCCAGCAAGGGGTCCCGCCACTGGGCCAGGGCCAGGGCTATGACCGCGGCCACCGTGTCGCCGGCCCCGGAGACGTCAAAGACCTCCCGGGGCCGGGCCGGGATGTGCGTCGGCGGCCCGGATCGGTCAAACAGCGCCATGCCGTCAGGCCCCAAAGTGATGAGAAGGAAATCCAGGGACAGGCGATTAACCAGGTCTCGGCCGGCGGCCGCCAGGTCTTCCCAGGTTTCCAGGTCCCGGCCCGCGGCCAGTTGGGCCTCCTGGCGGTTGGGGGTGATGACCGTGGCCCCGGCATAGCGGGTGTAATCCGCCCCCTTGGGGTCCACCACCACCGGCAATCCCCGGTCCCGGGCGCGGCGGATAAGTTCCTGGAGGAAGAAGGGGGTAAGGGCCCCCTTGCCGTAGTCGGAGAGAATCAAGGCGTCCAGAGCCGGCAGGCGGGCCTCCAGGCATTCCCGGGCTGACTCCGCCACTTGGGGGGATACGGGATTGCGGGTCTCCCGATCAATGCGCACCACCTGCTGGGACCCGGCCATCACCCGGGTCTTCCGGGAAGTGCGGCGCCTGGGGTCGGTAAACAGGCCCGCAGCCGAAACTCCCAGGCGGGCCAGTTCCTGGCGGAGGAGCTCTCCCGGGTGGTCTTCCCCCACCAGCCCCAGGACCTCCACCTGGGCGCCCATAGCCGCCAGGTTGTTCACCACGTTGCCGGCGCCGCCCAGGGTGCGGGTCTCCCGCTGCACTTCCACCACCGGCACCGGGGCCTCCGGGTTAATGCGCTCCACCCGGCCCCACAGGTATTCGTCCAGCATGAAATCCCCGGCCACCAGCACCCGCAACTGAGAGAAAGCCCCCAAGTCCAGGCCGGCAAGCCGCTTGACCAATACTTCCGGGAGACCCATTTTTATCATTGGGTTAAAAGGGGAAAAGGCGGATGAAACCGCGGGGCGAAAAGGGGATAAAGGAGAAAAGGGAAGTGCTAAAATTATTTTCCTTTTAACCTTTTCCCCTATTCCCTATTCCCTTTAAATCTTTTGTCCTACATAAAAATATTGAAATCCCCGCTTGACCATTCTCTCCGGGCTATACAGGTTGCGGCCGTCAAAGATCACCGGGGCCTTCATCAGGGATTTCATCCGGTCGAAGTCCGGTTCCCGGAACCGCATCCATTCGGTGCAGATAACCAGGGCGTCGGCGTCCTCCAAGGCCCCGTAGCTGGAAGCGGCGAAGCTGATGGCCGGATTCTCCCCGAAATACTCCCGGCCGGCGGCCATGGCTTCGGGGTCGTAAGCCTGAATCCTGGCGCCCCCTTCCACCAAACCGGCGATGATGGTCAAGGCCGGCGCCTCCCGGATATCATCGGTCTGGGGCTTGAAGGACAGGCCCCAGACCGCCAGCACTCGGCCTTTCAGTTCTTTATCAAAATAATCCCGGAGGCGGTCCAGGAAAATCCGACGCTGATCCTGGTTGATCTCTTCCGCGGCTTCCAGCAGGCGGGGAGTGTAATCCAGGGACCGGGCCGTATGAATCAGGGCCTGCATATCCTTGGGGAAGCAGGAGCCGCCGTATCCCAGCCCGGGGAACAGGAACAGATTGCCGATGCGGGGGTCCGAACCGATGCCTTGGCGGATCATGGCGATGTCCGCGCCGGTGCGGGCGCAGATGTTGGACATTTCGTTGATAAAAGATATTTTGGTGGCCAGAAACGCGTTGGCCGCATATTTAGTCAGCTCCGCGGAGACCACGTCCATGATAATGATGGGGTGGTTGGTGCGCACAAAGGGCGCATACAGTTCTTTCATCAATTCAGCCACCCGAGGGTCGTCGCAGCCCGCGACGATGCGGTCCGGCTTCATGAAGTCTTCCAGGGCGGTGCCTTCCTTGAGAAATTCGGGGTTGGAGACCACATCGAATTCCAGCGCTTCCCCCCGTTTGGCCAGTTCTTCCTGGAGGGCCTGGCGCACTTTGGCCGCGGTTCCCACGGGCACCGTGGATTTTTCCACGATAACCTTATAACCGTTCATGCAGCGGCCGATCTCCCGGGCCACCTGGAGCACCATGGACAGGTCCGCCGACCCGTCCCGGTCCTGGGGAGTGCCCACGGCAATGAAAATGATGAGGCTGTTTCTTACCGCCGCTTTCAGATCGGTGGTGAAGGTCAGCCGGTTTTCCTCACAGTTGCGCTTGACAAAATCCTCCAGCCCCGGCTCATAAATGGGCATGCGCCCCGACTCCAGGGTCTTGATTTTGGCTTCATCCGCGTCCACGCAGATTACGTCGTTGCCCATCTCGGCAAAACAGGCCCCGGTCACCAACCCCACATAGCCTGTGCCGATGATTGCCAGTTTCATATAATTCGGCTCCTCCGCTCCAGTCCCTGTTTTATTTACATCTCAAAAATTTTATAAAATTTACCGCTAAAATGCCAGAACACCAAAGGGTCGCCAAAAAAAATAATTGGTCGTTTGGCTCCCGGGCATCAAACGGCGAACATTCTGCCACGCGACCCTCAGGTGTTCTTGGCGCCGCAGGGGGAAAATCTCAGAGGGATTGACTTACCGGAAGTCCGGGC
>VGSO01000324.1 GCA_016874945.1 Deltaproteobacteria bacterium | reverse complement strand
GCCAGTTCCCCGACAGTCATGCCGTACCGCACCGGCAGGGGAAAATAGCCGATAAAGGATTTCAAGCCGGAATCCAGCACCGGTCCCTGCACCAGGGAGGCGGTGACGGCGTTGGGCCGGTCCAGCACGTAGAAGTCGAGGCCCGCGGCCTCCGGCTCCGGCAGGACCACCGGCGGCTCAATCTTCACCACTGACGGCGGCGCCGGAGTGCACCCGAATAGACCAGTGAGCAGGAAAATCACCGCAACCGCGGTCAGCGTGGTGAAAGACTTACCGGAAGGAATTGGCGGCATCTGCGATATTTCTTTTTTCCGTTTGCACAAATGACACTTCCGCGAGTTGCGGGCGCGGAGGCCCGCCCCACCCGGTGGGCGGGGGGGCCGACCTATCCTGGCAGCCGGAAATGTTGACACATTGGTTAAAAGTCAAAGGCCTGCGGACCTTGCAAGCGTGGGTTAAGCTGTGAGCCACAAGGACAAACAGCACAGAGCCACAACCAAGGAGGCGGGCCATGGGAAAAAGTGTACTGTATGTGGGGTTGGATGTCCATGAGATGTTTATGGATGTAGCCATTGCCGAGGCCGGTCCCGGCGCCGAAGTGCGGTTTTACGGCCAAATCGGCGGAGACCTGGACTCCCTGGATCGGGTGATCCGCAAACTCCGGGCGGGACGCCTTGTCTCTGGCCGCCTGAACTTTTCCGAACAGTTGCTCATGAGCCGTTGGCCCACCCGTAAATCATGAAAAGTTTTGTAGCCGCAGGCTTCTGCCTGCGCCGGCATAGGCTGGGAAGCCGGTGCCACCCAATTTACGGAACTTTTCAGGTCGGTGGTTTAAAGTTAAGGTCGATTATTCTGTTATAATGGGAAAAACCTTCCCTGGGCAGATTCGGCTGATGGACAATCCGAGACCGACGTTTCCCGGCGAAATGGCCCTCATCGAGGCCCTGGCCCGGGAGTTCGGGACCCCGCCTCCCCCGGTGGTTCTGGGCATCGGAGACGACTGCGCGGCGCTGGCGGTGGACGGCGGCCGTTATCTTCTCTGGACCATAGACACCCTGACGGAAGGGGTGCACTTTGACCTGTCCTACATGTCCCTGGCCCAGTTGGGCTGGAAGGCTCTGGCGGTGAACGTCAGCGACATCGGGGCCATGGGGGGCGAGCCCCGGTATGCCCTCCTGGCCCTGGGATGGCCGCCCCAGCGGGATCGGACCGGGGCGCTGGAGTTGGCCAGGGGCCTGCAGCAGGCGGCCCGGGAGTTCGGGGTGGCCATAATCGGCGGTGACACCGTAAGCTCACCGGGTGGAGTGGCTATAACCCTGACAGTGACGGGGTGGGTTCCGGAACAGGAGATGGTGCGGCGCTCCGGGGCCCGGGCCGGGGACCTGATTCACGTCACCGGGGTTCTGGGGGAGGCGGCTGCCGGGCTGGAAATTCTTAAGAACCGGGTGAAACTGAAACCGGCCATGAAAGATCCCCTCATCCAGGCCCACCTGACGCCCCGGCCCCAGCACCAGGCTGGCCGTCTGCTGGCGCGCCGGGGACTGGCCACGGCCATGATCGACCTCTCCGACGGGGTGGCCACGGACCTCTTTCACATTTGCCGGGCCAGCGGGGTGGGCGCCCGCCTTGAGGCCGAAAGGGTCCCCGCGTCCCCCCTGGTTAAGGCCGCGGCCCCCTTGCTCAACCAGGACCCGCTGGACCTGGCCCTGAAGGGCGGGGAGGATTATCAGCTCCTCTTCACCTCGCCCCCGGAAAAACAGGGGGCCCTGTTCCGCGCTTTTACCCAGGCCGGGCTGCCGCCGCCCCTGCCCCTGGGTGAAGTGACCGCCGGGGACCGGGTGCTGCTGGTTACGGAAAGGGGCGAGGAGGACATTTCCGGCGCCGGTTTCGATCATTTTCGAGGGGGAGCAGTTAGCAGTTAGCAGTAAGCAGTAAGCAGTGAGCAGTTTGCGGTTTGGCCATCCGGATATGATTTTCTTTTCGATTTTTTTGAGATAATATTAACTGCAATCAAAAATTCTAAGCAGTCGTTCATGAGCCAATGGCCCACCCATAAATTATTAAAAGTTTCTGTAGCCGCAGGCGTTAGCCTGTGCCACCAAATTTAAGGAACTTTGCCGAACAGAAGCAGCCAGCAGTTTTTCCTGCTCACTGCTCACTGCTTACTGCTTACTATTATGTCAACCAAGGAAGACCGTCCCATGAAAGTCTGCCATACCTGCCGGTATTGGTCCACCAAGTTAAAAGGATACTGCCACCGCCTGGAGCAGGGGGTGGGGAAATTCTGGATCTGCGAAGACTGGGTGGCCCGGGAGGAAGGAAAGAACGCCTCTGAGGCCGGCCCCTCCCACCACCCCTAAGCCGTAGGGGATGGCGGGCCATGCCCTACGATGCCGCTTCCAGGAAAGGAGGCTTCCCATGCAAAACGTGGTTTTTGACGCGTTGGTCCACGGCGTTTACATAGTCACCACCCGCCTGGGAGATAAAGTCAACGGCATGACCGCCTCCTGGGTGGCCCAGGTTTCCCTTAAGCCTCTCCTGGTGATGGCGTCCATCGCGCCGCCCCGGTATTCCCACGACCTCATCAAAGAGAGCGGGGTCTTTGCCCTGAACGTGCTGCGCCAGGATCAGGTGGATCTGGGGAAACGCTTTGGCTACAAAAGCGGCCGCAAAGTGGACAAGTTTGCCGGGCTGGACTGGCTGAGCGCGGCCAGCGGCGCGCCGATTTTGCCCCAGGCCTACGCTTACCTGGACTGCAAGCTCACCGACACCTTCACCGCCGGGGACCACACCCTGTTCATCGGGGAGGTGACCGAGGCCAAAATCCTTCATCCCCAATCGGCGCCCCTGGTTTTTAAAAAGGGCGACTTTTTTTAGTCGGATAACTACCAATGGGAACGGCCAAGAACCACAAAATAAAAAATTTAGTGGCACATCGCGGCCTAAAGGCCGCAACCAAACTAAAAAATGACCTAATTACATTAATCAAATCAAGGTGTTACAGGCAAAATCTTCGCGAAAAAACAAGAAACTCGGATTCAGTAGCACAGGCCTCCGGCCTGGGGGCAATACTGGATATCCCTAAGGCTGTTCACAGGCTGGAAGCCTGTGCCACTCTTTTGGGTGGTTATACCATTCTCTCTTTCAAGTTCAACAAACTTAATATGTAACTTGTTGATAATCCGCATTTATAGCGCTTGCCAAAAGTTTTTTCCGATGGTTTTTTGACGTAAGGCCACAGCGTGCTGTGCCCCTGCACCTTGGGCACGGCTCGCCGTGCCCCTACGGGGAAATTACTTTGGGCAACCCCTATATCTTTACCGAAAACCGAAAACCGTATTAAAAGCGGGCGTGAAAAATCACGCCCCCACGTTTTTTGCCTTTTGAACGCAACTCGGTATAAAAAGCGCAAGGGGCGCACCCTGGAGCGCGCCCCTGCTTGACTCCTACTCCCT
>VGSO01000323.1 GCA_016874945.1 Deltaproteobacteria bacterium | reverse complement strand
CAGGTCCGGGGATTGGGCGGCGCGGGTGTAGGCGTTGATGATATGGAACAGGGTGGGGCCGGGTTCGTGGTGGTAGCCCCGGATGACGGCTTCCTGTTCGCGCTTCCCCAACTGGAACTGGCGGTTGAAGCTGTTGATGGTGTTCAGAGGTTCATCCACGCGGCTTTCCAGAGATATCCGGAACTTATCCCGCTGCTGGTGCAACTGGCCGGCCACTTCGGAGAGCACCGTGGGCAGCTCTTCCAGAATGCGCCGGGAGACGTGGCGATAGGCGGCGGCAATCTGCGTCCGGGCGATCAGGCCGTTGGTGCACTTGAGGCGGAGGAAGAAGGCCGAGATGCGCAGGGAGGAGAGGCCCACTTCGGAGTTGGCGATGGACAGGCCGGGAGTGATCTTATCGCCGTTGACCGAGAAGGTCTGGCCGCTATCAGGGATGGACAGAGACAGGAACCGGGCGTCCAGGCGGCATTGGACCTGGACCTCCCCGCCATACCCCAGCTGCTCCAGGCGCTCCAAAACCTCCAGATTATCCACGGGCCGGTACCGGGGCGTGAAGACGGCCCGGACCTGAGCCCCATCAAAGCGGAAGAACAGCTTGTCGTTGCACTCATGGGTCAGCCAGTAGTTGAGGTTCTGGGCCTGAATCTCCCGGGGACAGCGCCTCAGGTATTCAAACGGGATGGCCAGGCGGGAGCAGATGGACCTCTGGGCAATGGTCTCAAGGGGATAAAGGTCCCCGGCGATTCGCACCCGTTCCAGATGCTCGAAGGTGAGGTCCTGGACCCGGATCAGATCATCGAAGCAGTGCTCCGACAAGGCCAGAACCTGCGCCTTCACCTGCGCCAGCGTGGTCAGGGCCGACATGACTCACCTCCCTCATTCGCCAGATCAGGGGATGGCGGCCTGGTCATCTCTTCGGTCATGAGAAACGGCTGCCCCAGGTCGAACAGGACCACGGAGACCGGCAGCGAAATGGAGGGATAGAGCAGTTCCAGATCTTCCTTCACCAGCCGCAGCGAACTCCCATAGGGGCTCTTGTCGCTGCGTTTGGCGGTCAGGAGAAGAATCCCCGCCTCAATCAAACCCTTGTCATAGGCCACCTGGAGCCGGAACAGACCCTCCAAAATGAACTCGTAGAAGTTCAGGTTGGCCTCCATGGCAATCCCCTGGCGATAGCCCTTGAACTGGTAACGGCGGCCTTCCAGGAAGTTGAGGGAGCCGTGGTCCCGCCAGCCCATGTCCGCCAGGGCCTCACGCAGCAGTTCCCGGCGATAAAGCGAGCCATAGAGCACGTCATCCAGGTACTGCATGGTGGCCAGGAAGTCCTGCTCCAGACGCTTGTCCCGGAGAATCTGGTCGGAGCCCCGGAAATGCAAGATGTCGAAAGGCATGGTGCGCCTCCTTTTTTGTAGAGATTGGGATTATGCTTCGATTGCAGGCTCTTTGGCCCCCAGGATTTCATCGATAAACCGGGACCGTTTCACCGGCACGCCCAGATAGGTGTGGGAATGGCTGAGGTGGAGGAGCTGCATGGCCCGGGAGATGGCCACAAAGACGATGCGCCGTTCTTCCTCCAGGTCGCCCTTTTTGGTGGGAGTAATCCCTTCCACCAAGCCAATGACGAAGACCACGGGAAACTCCAGGCCCTTCGATTTGTGGATGGTCATGAGGGCCACCCCATCTTTGGCATGGACTGACTCTGCCTGGAAGGAATCGGTGTAGGCCAGGAACTTGCTGATATCCCGATACTTCACCGCGGCCAGTTGCAGTTGGTCCAGGTTCTGAATCTTGGCGTCGTCCGGCGATGGGATGTCGTCCTCGGTGATGCAGCGGTCGTAATCCAGGGCCCCACGCAGGAGATGAATGACCTCGGCCGGTTCCAGATTACGGGCTTCAGCGACGATAGGGTCCAGCAGGGTGTCCTCCTGGGAAAAGCGCGAATATTTGCGTTTTTGGAACAAAGGGACAGGACGCACCTCTCCCGTATGGTCCTGTCCCGGTGAGCTTCGTGGGGTGGGGAGAGAATCAGGCGGACTGCTGCAGGGTGCGGATGAAGGAGGAGGCGTCGGCGGCGGTGAGGGCTTCCAGTTCCACGCTGTAAGCATCCCGGGCCAGCTTTTTCAATTCCTCCACGGAAATGCCCCGCCGTCGGGAAAGGTTGTAGATGGCCCGCTTCTGGTCCTCGGACATGGGGGGCGAGGCCTGGGGTTCGGCTGCGGGTTCTTTGGTTTTGCGGGTCCTGGTTTTCGGATCGGTTTTGCCCAGGCGCTGCAGGGTGGGAACAGCGCCGGCTTCGTCCCCTTCGGGCTCGCCGTTGTTGCCCGAGTTGACATTCTTGCCCTTCCGCCCCACCGACCTCAAGGCGGGAGGCATGGCTTTGGGGGCCTCTTCCAGGACCTCGTGCAGGTCCCCCAGCTCCTCCAGACAGGTCATGCCGATGTTGGTGTAATCCCTGAGACACCTGGCCTTGGCCCGGGTGCTGGCCATCCGCAGCAGATGTTTGGCCACCTTGGCGTTGCAGTTGAAGGGGTCCGCATCGCCTACGTCCGCAAAGCTCTCGCCCACCTTGGACTCGGCGTAGGCCTTGACGATGGCCATGTAGTTGTTTTCCTTGGCGGGGAACTGCAGGATCTCCGTCTCCAGGGACACCAGGCCTTTTTGATGGGCCAGGTCGAGTAACCCGGCGTACAGGACGAAATCTTTGCCCTCGATGTTTCTGACAAAGCGCTCATCCAGCCGGGGTTGCCGCTTTTTGAGGAAGGCCTTTTTCTCTGCCGCCCCTTCCGGCGCGCAGTTCAGGATGGCCAGCAGGTGTTTGCAGCGGAAATGGGGGTCGTTTTGGATATTGCGCTGATAATCCAAACAGGTGCACATCTCCCGGTCGTCGTTCACCACGGCCTTGTAGGCGATCTTGCCGTCGCCGCTCTCCAAGAAATAGCTGCCTTCCTCCACCTCAAGGACCCGGAGCTGCTGGGCCCGTTCGTTCCGCCTCTGCATCTCTTTGGCGCTCATGACTTTTTGCTCCTTTCTTTGAGCCATTTGAAAACCTCGATGGTGATGGTGATGATCAACTCCAGAATCACCTTGCCCTGGCCACCATCAGAAGGGCAGGTCATCCTCGGGCGCCCCTTCAAAACCCCGGCCGTCCGTCTTGATGAAATCGATGGCTTGGCAGATCAGTTGGAAGGAGTTTTTCGTCGCCCCCTCCTCAGTGGTCCACTTGTGCTGGTCGAGAGACCCCACCACCGCCACCTTGGCCCCCTTGTGAAGATAGCGCTCCACCGTCTCCGCCAGCTTGTGAAAGGCCACCACCCGGAGCCACCCCGTCTTCTTCTTGGGGGCCGGAAACGCCAGATTGAACGACGCCACCGCCGTCCCCTCCGCAGACACAAAAAACTCCGGATCAGCCCCCAGATTCCCCGAAAGCACACACTGGTTCATAAGCTTCACCTCCTGTTGATGG
>VGSO01000322.1 GCA_016874945.1 Deltaproteobacteria bacterium | reverse complement strand
GGCTGCGGCGCCCCAGTCCCCGGCGATGAACCGGACATACTTCCCCTGGCGCAGGGTGTCCATGGCCTTCTGATAAAAGGTGAGGGCCGATTCCCGGATAACCGCCGGCAGCCGCCAGACCAGGCGGCGGGGGTTCCAGCGGCGGTGCTCCGGCAGAAAAGCCCCGTAGTTTTCCGGTGTCAGGCTCACCACCAGGGGCCCCCGCCAATCCCGGTCCAGGGCCGCGGCCTCGGGAAAGTCCCGGGCTTCCAGCCACAGGGCTTTGGGAGGAGCGGCCCATAGGGAAGACGGCCTGGGCGGCTTGGCCTCCCGGACTTTGCCCCTTTTCTCCTCCTGGGGTCCCGGGTTATCTCTTAAATCTTTTTCTCCGGTTGCAGCCAGCAAGTCGCCAAATGTCGCCAGCACCTCCAGGGCCGCGGCCAGAACCCCCGCCCGGGCCGCGGGAGAGGCCTCCCACACCATGCGGTAGAGCTTCACCACTTGCTTTAAGGAGTCACCCCGGGTGAATTCCCATCCTACCAGGATGGCCTCCACCCCCAACTGGGTCAGGCCCGCCAGGGTTTCCAGGGCGGCCGCCAGCCGCGGGGCCGGGGAAGAGGGACATACCTTGAGAAATTCCGCAGCCAGGCCAATTCCCAGATAATCCTGGGCCAGGTAAAGCCCGGGAAAGCCCCAAAAGCTGGCCGGGACCGTCACGGCCCACGACATCTGTGACTGGCGGCGCATGAGGGCCAGGTCTTTCAAGCTCAAAGGACCGTCCAGAACCACCCGGTCAAATCCCAGGGCCTGGGCGGCCCCAAGTCCCAGGGAGTTCTGGCAACCCCAGGTCCCGGCCGCGTGCAAGGGAAGATCAGGATAACGCCTCCGGGCTTCCCGGACCAGGCCCACGTCCCGGACCACCAGGGCCTGGGGGGGGAGTTCCCCAATCCGGGTTAACATGTCCTCCGCCCGGGGAAGGTCCATCTGCTCCACCAGCCAATCCCACACCAGGTAAAACCGGACGTCCCGGCGCCGGGCGGCGGCCTGCCATACCTGGATTTCATCCCACCAATCCGGGCCGGGATTCCGGGGCAGGCGCACCGCCACGGCCCCGGCTCCTACTTCCAGGGCGGCGCTAAAGGCTTCCGGGGTCCCTATCTGAAGAACCAGTTCCATGATGATAGTGATCAGTATTCAGTAATCAGTATTCATTAACCAGTAATCAGTAACCAGTAGTTAATGCCCAGTGGCCACTTATGAATTATAACAGCAAGCAGGGAGTAATTATATCTATTCCCAATCCCTGTCCCTGCTCTCCCTCCTCCCTGCTCACTGATTACTGATTACTGATTACTGATTACTGGCAACTGCCACTTGACATCTGCCCAAATTTTTCCATATTGTTATAAATTCTTGCAAGGAGACCGTTATGAAAATTCTGGGCATCTGGGGCAGCCCCCGCAAGGGCGGCAACTCCGACGTGCTCCTGGACGCCTTTCTTAAAGGGGCCGCCCAGGGCGGCGCCCAGGTGGAGAAGGTGGCCCTCCGGGAACTGAAGATTTCTCCCTGTTTGGAGATATATCACTGTTTCAAGGACGGCGCCTGCCCCATCAAGGACGATATGCAGCCCCTGTACGCCAAACTCCTGGAAGCCGACGTGGTGGCCCTGGCCTCGCCCATCTTTTTTTACGGGGTGTCGGCCCAGGCCAAGGCCATGATCGACCGCACCCAGGCCCATTGGTCCAAGCGTTACGTGCTCAAACAGGACTTTCCCGGGCCGGAGCGCCAGGGGGTGCTGTTGTGCACCGGGGCCACCAAGGGCAAATACCTGTTCGTGGGAGCCCGCTTCACCGCCAAGTATTTTTTCGACGCCATCAACGTCACCTATGCCGCGGAAATCCTGGTGCGGGGGGTGGATGAAAAGGGCGCCATCCTGGGACAGCCGGAAGTCCTGGCCCGAGCCGAGGACCTGGGGCGCCGCCTGGCCCAAGGGGAAAAGTTTGAGCCTATCAAGCTCAAGCCCCTGGCAGTGTGAACAATGAGCAGTTGGCTGTTGGCTGTTGGCTGTTGGCTGTTGGCTGTTGGCTGTCAAATTCTAACTGCCAACTGCTAACTGCTAACTGTTGGACCATATGGAAGTCGCTTAAACCCATTTCAAAGGAGACCCTAAATGGCCATCACCGTGGGCATGACCAATGAAATGAAGCTCAAGACCGGGCCGGCGCACTCGGCCCAGAAGTTCTACCCCAAGGTTCCCGACGTTTTCGGCACCCCCTTCCTGAGCGGCCTGTTTGAAGGGGTGAGCGCCGACCTCATGGCCCCCCACCTGGGACCCGGCGAGACCTCCGTGGGCATCTCCATGAACCTGAAGCACACCGCGCCCACCCCCCTGGGGATGGAAGTGCGGGCGGTGACGGAAGTCACCGGGGTGGAAGGGCGCAAGATCACCTTCAAGCTGGAGGCTTTCGACGAAAAAGAAAAGATTGGCGAAGCCGTCCACGAACGCTTTATAATTAATTTAGAGAAATTCCTGCAGCGGCTGGAGGCGAAAAAGAGCTGAGCCGGGCCCTTTCCCTGGATTTTCCTTACGATCTGGTCACCCTGGGCCAGTTTGAAGCCGGGTCCGGGTGGGAGGCCCAGGTGCGCCAATACGTCCGCAAGAAGTACCGCCATGACCTGGAGGGTTTGGCCGCCCTGGACCCCGAAGCCCTGTCGGCCCTGTTCCGGGGCGAGATTCTCCCGGGCCGCCCTTATGCCTCGGTTAATTGGGTGATGCGGCTCAAGCCATTCCGGCCCCTGGAAATTTTCATTCTTTTCGACCAGGACCCGGAATTCGGCGCGGACCTGCGCATTTTTTACGCCCGCAAAAGCCTCACGGTGCCCACGGAGGACGCCTACGTCTTCGCCTGGGACTACGTGGCCCTGCTGGCCCGCTACGGCCGGGGGTCCTATCCTTTGACCCCAGCCGCCCCAGGCTCCCGGTGGCTGCCCCTGGCGGACTTTGCGCCGGAGGGGACCGGCCCCATGAAGGAGGTCTCCCTGGGGGCCCGGGAGGAGGCCTTGCTGCTGTTGCAGCCGGAGTTTGCGGAAGTGGCGGTGCGCCGCCTGGACTGCGGAGACTGGGCCGAGATCAATGGCGGCTGGGAAGTGGCCTGGCCGGTGCTGGGAGACCTGGCCTTCCGCCTGAGCCGGACCTCCGGGGGCATCGAGATGGCCTATGACGACTACGGAGCCAAGAAATACCCTCCGGAATTTCTCCTGAGCTTTTCCTGGCTTTACATCAACGCCCTGCTCCGGGAGTACCGCCAGGTGGACCCCAGCCTCCCCCGGCTCTCCCGGTATTTTTAATACCGTTTTCGGTTTTCGGTTTTCGGTTTTCGGTTAAAAGATTATAATTATCCATTGCTGTCCGGCACGCTAATTGAATAGCACGGGTTGTCGGTTGTCTGGTGGTGAAAGACCGAGCAAGACCCGTAAATTCATGCGTTCCAGAAGCATGGTTTGGGCCAGGCGGGAGAGTTCCAAGA
>VGSO01000321.1 GCA_016874945.1 Deltaproteobacteria bacterium | reverse complement strand
TAACCCAATACCCCCAGAAGCCCGGTAACCATCACCCCTGCAAAAATGCTGGAAACGGTGGCCAGAAAGGCCCCCAGAACGGAGCAGACGCCGTTAACCCCCCAGAACCACGGCAGCAGATCCTCCCGGCCCCGGGCCCGGGCCGCCTCCAGCCCCATGGGAAAGGGGGTCCCCATGAACAGCCCCACGGCAAAGACCAGGCCAGCCACCGCGGCGATGCGCACCGGCTGGGGCGCCGCCCGGAGGAGGCTGGCAATGCCTGGTAGAGCCAGGATGACAACCAAGGTGGCCCCCACGGCTCCCAGCAGAAACAAACGGGCTTTTTCCCGGGGCCGGCCCGGCAGTTCCGAGGCAAGCAAGCTTCCCACCCCCGAGCCCAGGAGCAAAGAGAATAAAGTAACCACCAAACCGTAAACCGGATGCCCCAGGATAATGCCGGCGCGCTGCATGATGGCGATTTCCACCAGCATAAAGGCCAGACCGATGGCGGCAAAATAAACCGCCGGGGTCATATCGCCCTTCTGCCAGACCCGGCGCCCTTCCCTAAGATACAAGGGCAAGAGGGTAATGGCAGCCGCCGCGGCCACCAGGGCCAGACCCAGGAGGCCCAGGATGAGAATGGCCACATAATTGAAAGTGTGGCCGCTGGCCTGGGCCGTAGCCCAGATATTCTGCCAGTTCCAGAATTTGAATAAATCGCCGGGCCGAACTATGAAGAAAAAGAAAGGCCGGTTGTCCGTGGGAGAAGAAATGTCAAAGCTGTAAGACTCCTGCCATTGCCGGCTGTCGCCGGGATTGAGGAGAGTCAGAAAGGGCTGTTGGACCCGGGCGGGAGAATAAAGCACCCGGAAACCGCATTTTTGGGCCATTTCCTCGATTTTTACGCAATCTTCCCCGCTTAACGGGGCGGGAGAGACCAGCACCGTGGCAATGCCGGGCATTCCTGCGGCCTGGCGGCTATTGGCCACCACGGCCACACATTTCTGGGGCTCTTTCTGGCCGCCGGCCACCAGCGCCTCCTGGGCCAGGGCGGTGAGGCGGTAAGCCTCTTCCGGCGCGGCGGGCCGATACCACCGGGAGACGCTGAGGATGCCCCCGGGTTTCAGCCGGCTGAGGAAAGTGCTCCAGGCCTCAACGGTGTAAACGGTATTTTCCGAGAGGGCATAGGCCCCGGAAGCAGTGGCGGCCCAGGTGTCGATGAGGCTGATCTGAATGAGGTCGAAGCGCTCCTGGGTGCGTTCCAGCCAGTTGCGGGCTTCCCCGACCACGAGATTGACCCCGGGGCGCCGGGCGATACGGCCGGAAAACTCGGCAAAGTCTTCTTCCAGCAGCTTAATGAAAACCTCGTTCAACTCAATGCCGGTAACCCGGCGTCCCCCCATCATCAGGGCGCAGAGCACGTCCCGGCCGCCGCCCACCCCCACGATGGCCACCTCCCCCTGGGGGCGGAGGTGATAACCGGCATTGACCACATCATAAGCCAGGTATCCATGTTTGCTCAGGTCCCCGTCAAACTGGGTGATCCAGGTGGCGGAATTGGCATCCACATTTTCATAGCGGGTGTAAACCTTGGGAAAACCCTCGGGGGGTAATTTATCGCCCATGCCCCATCCCAGCAACCCCACCCCGCCGAAGCCCGGATCCCGGAGTTCCGGGGGGAAGACCGCCACCCGGCTGTATGCGTTCCAAAATATTTTTTCCGGCGGGGGCTCCCAAACGCCCTTTACCCACTTGGGAGAAAAAAGCCCCGGGGCCGCCAGGCAAACCACCACAAACGCGGCCAGCCCCCCCGCCCCCGCCATGGTCCCCCAAAGCCGCCGTTGGGGCAGGACCCAACCGGCTGTTAATGAGAGAACCAGAGCTGCGGCGCCCAGGGCCGCGGGAGGGCCCAAAAGAGTCAGGGCCGGTTGGACCAGCAGGCAGCCTAAGGCCGCGCCCATCAGGTCCGCGGCGTAAAGGCGTCCCACCGGGAAAGGCGTTCGGGTGAGGGCCAGGGCCACAATCATCCCGGAAATAAAAAAGGGCATGACCCAGAGCCCCACGATGAGCAACAGCGAGATCACCGCCACGGGATGAAATTCCATGGTGAAGGCGACGCCCAGAGAAAGCAGATAAGAGACCACCAGGCTGGCGGCAAAATAAGCGGACAACCGGCCCATGGCCTGCAAGCTGTCATCCGGCAGGTACCGGTGGCGGTGCAAATAAATATACATGGCGCCCCCGGCCATCCCCAGCATGGCTAAGGAGATGGCGGCGAAGGCAAAGTGGTACCACAAAACGACACTGAAAATGCGGGTGAGAATGATTTCTACAAAGACCGTGGCTCCGGTGACGACAAATAATAAAATATAGGCTCTTATGGCATTCATCGCCTGTCTGACTCCTTTGCCTTTAATCCGGATGAGGTTCGGCTCTTGGTGGGGCGGGCCTTTAAAGCCCGGCTAAATCAACATTTCCCAGTATGCCAGGTTTGGTGAAGATATTTTTACGACAGCTCCCACCGGACCCACCCCAGGCGGGCCAGCATGGCGGCAAAAGGCCGGCGCACCTGGGTGGTCAGAAACCGCGGCCATTCCTGGGGCAGCAGTTGCAGCCGGACTGCATCGCCGCTGACCCGCAGGCGCACGTGGGTAAAACCCCGGCGGCGCAGCCAGGTTTCCGCCTCCCCCACCCGGGCCAGGGCCTCCACGGTCAACATCGTGTCATAAGGAAACCGGGTGGCCAGGCAGCTTTGGGCCGGCTTGTCCCAAGCCAATCCCAGGCGCCGGCTCCAATCCCGGATGGCTGCTTTGCCCAATCCCGCTTCCATTAGCGGGCTGGCCACTCCCAGCTCCCGGGCCGCCTCCAGCCCCGGGCGGTAATCGGCCAAATCGTCTACATTGGTTCCGTCCCACAAGACGCGGATATGGTGTTCCCTGGCAACTTTCCAGCCCGCCTGGATCACCGCTTTTTTGCAGCCATAGCAGCGCCGGGGAGTGTTGTGCAGAAACTCCGGCACGGCCAAAGGGTCAATTGCTCTAATGAGATGGCGCACCCTTAGGCGGCGGGCTAGGGCCGCGGCCGCGGCCAGTTCCCCGGGGATGATGTGGGGTCCGGTAAAGGTCAATGCCACCAGGTCCGGGCCCATGACCCGGCCGCCCGCGGCCAGCAGCAGGCTGGAATCGATGCCGCCGGAGAAGAGCAGCAGCGCCCGGCGCTGGCGGCGAAGGTAGCTTTGCAGGTTAGCTTCGAGTTTCAAGTTCCGAGTTTCGAGTTTCAAGTTCCGAGTTTCAGGTTCCGAGTTTCAGGTTTCAGGTTTTGGGTTTCAGGTTTTGGGTTTTGGGTTTCGGGTTTTGGGTTTTGGGTTTCGGGTTTTGGGTTTCGGGTTGCGAGTTGCGAGTTGCGAGTTGCCTTCTATCACAGTAATTGGATATTCTATTCCAAATAACTAAAAACTAAAAATTCGAAACTCGAAACTCCTATTAACTATCCCGGCTGGCGGTGTGGATGCAGTCGATGTCGCCGTCAGCGGGCAGCAGT
>VGSO01000320.1 GCA_016874945.1 Deltaproteobacteria bacterium | reverse complement strand
ACCCAGATTTGGCTGAAGGGCCGGCGTCGGACGTTCCCGAAGGAGTAATGGCGCCAGAACTGGTCGGCGTGCACTTCCCCGTCCCAACTGACGCAGCCGATGCCCCGGCCGGAGTTGTTCCCTTCGTTCATCTTAAGGAGTTCCAGGACTTCTTCAGCCCGCCGGGGGTCTTCCTCGTTCAGCTTGAGGTAGATGTAGGGGCCGTCGGCGTGGTTGTCCACGGTGAGGACCTCCACCTGGCGTCCTGCGTCAAAGAGGCGCCGGGTGCGGGCGCAGAGGAGGTCCACCAGCTCCCGGGTCTGGCTGTGGGTCAGGGCCTCCTCCATCAGCTTGGCCCCCCGTCCCGTATAGACCAGGTGATAGAAGCAGATGCGGGGAATGTGGTATTTCTCCACCAGGTCGAAGATGGCCGGCACTTCCCGGTAGTTGAGGCGGTTGATGGTGAAGCGCAGCCCCACCTTGAGGCCGGCGGCCTGGCAGTTGGTGACCCCGGCCATGGCCGCGGCAAAGGCCCCGGGCTGGCCCCGAAACTTGTCGTGGGTCTTCTGGGTTCCGTCCAGACTGATGCCCACGTAGGACAGGCCGAAGTCTTTCAGGCGCCGGGCCACTTCGGGCGTGATGAGGGTGCCGTTGGTGGAGATCACGGCGCGCATGCCGTTATTTACAGTCCACTCCACCAGCTCCATCAGGTCTGGGCGCATCAAAGGCTCGCCCCCGGAAAAGAGCACCACGGGGACGCCGAAATCCTTCAAGTCCTTAAGGAGGGCCAGGCCTTCCTCTTGGGTCAGCTCATTTTTCGCGGGGCCATAGGTGGCCTTGGCATAGCAGTGGATGCACTTGAGGTTGCAGGCCTGGGTGACGTTCCACACCACCACCGGCTTTTTGTCGGCGGAAAATTGCAACAAATGGGAGGGCAGGTCCTTGGCTCGGCGGTCGCGGTACCGGAGGACGTCGCCGGGCTCCACCGCGCCGCAGTATAGTTTAGATACGCCGATCATGGTTTATATCGATTCCTGTTTGAGAAGTTTCGAGTTTTGAGTTTCGAGTTTCAAGTTTCAAGTGGATGGATTCGTAACTAGTCCAATAGACCGGCATCGGCAACCAAATCATCTGGTTCCCAAGCTGAGCTTGGGAACCCAGATAGATGCAAAGCTTAGCTTTGCTAATCAATCCAGCATATTAGCTGTCCCATTTTGATGAGCCGTTTATTCCCCAAGCTCAGCTTGGGAACCAGATTTGACTTTTTACGATGTCATCAAGTTTGAATTTTGCGATAATTACTTATCCGAAGCCAATCATTGATAATCCGAGATTTTTAACCGGTCCCCGGTCCCCGGTCCCCGGTCCCCAGTCCCTAAAACCTGAAACCTGAAACCTGCCTCACTCCCTGAACAGGGTCTTTTGATAGTATTCCCGGATCACCCGGTTAAGATAGGCGTTCAAGTCTAGAATGGCCTCCCGGTCCAGCAAAAACTCATCCTGGGAGGTGCGGTCCCGGACCAGTTTCAAGGCGTGCTCCAGGTCCTTGCTCAGTTCCTGACACACGGCGTAGGCAGAGATGTAGCGCGCTATGGCCTGCCGCAGGATTTCGTCCACCGCCTCGGGGTCGAACTTCAGGTGTATCTGGTGCTCCGCCTCAAACAAGTCTTCGTAGCGGCGCACCTGCTCATAAAGGCGGCCCATCTCCTCGAACGCGGTTTTCAAGTCCCAGTCCCAATGGAGATACTGGTCCACCATGAGTTCCAGGCGGGTCTCGGTGAGAGGGACGCCGTAGCGGTCCAGCAGCTCCTGTTCCCGGCGCCTTACGGCTTCCTTGATGACCAGCCGTTCCGCCAGGCTGGCGGCCTGAAAGCGCTCCCGGAGATCCGGGTCCTGAGGGTTGTTGAGCAGCCGGGCCAGTTCTTCCTGGGGGTGGGTGACCACTCCCGGCGTCACCACCAGTTCCTTGATCTCCGTGGAAGGCAGGCGCTTCTCGAACTGGATGAGCACCCGCTCGATGACGCTGACGATGCCCCGGGCCCCGGTCTTTTCCAGGGCGGCCTTTCCCGCCAGGAGTTTCAGGGCTTCGTCCTCAAACTTGATGTCAATGCCATAGGCCCGGAAATCCCGCTTCTTACTGGTGATGATGGGGTTGTTGGGGTTGGCCAGGATGTCGTAGAGGTCCTGGGCCTTGAGTTCCTCCAGCACCGAAATGACCGGCAGGCGGCCGATGAACTCCGACTCAAACCCGTACTTGATGAGATCTTCAGCATTTACCTGCTTGAGGAAGGCTCGCACCTGGTCCTTGGAGGTCATTTTCCCCCGGAAGCCGATTTCCTGCTTGCTGAGGCGCTCTTTGACGATTTTTTCCAGCCCGTTGAACGCGCCGCTGACGATGAACAGGATATGGCGGGTGTTGATGGTGCGCTTTTCTTTTTTCCCGGTGCGGCGGTAATGCTCGATGGCCTGGAGCTGGGAGACCGGATCATGGGCTACCTTCAGGTCCACTTCCGTCTCTTCCATGGGCTTGAGAAGCGCCCGCTGCACGCCGGTGCGGGATACGTCGGGACCCCAAACCTGTCCGGCGCTGGCGATTTTGTCGATTTCGTCAATATAAATGATGCCGTATTGAGCCAGGTCCACATCGTCCCCTGCCTCGTGCACCAGGTCCCGCACCAGGTCTTCCACGTCGCCGCCCACGTATCCGGTTTCGCTGAACTTGGTGGCGTCGCCCTTGACAAAGGGGACCCCGATCTTCTTGGCAATGAGCTTCACCAGGTAGGTTTTGCCCACCCCGGTGGGGCCGATGAGAATGATGTTGTTCTTGATGGCCCCCACGCCCGGCTCCGGCTCCCGGCCCTGCTCCAGATAGTGGCGGATGCGGTTGAAGTGGGTGCAGACCTTGGTGGCCAGGATGCTCTTGGCCCCTTCCTGCTTGATGACGTATTCGTTTAAGTAAGCTTCCAGCTCCTGGGGCTTCAGGTCAAATTTGATCTTGCTCAGTTTGTCCCTGGCGGCCTGGCCTTCGCCGCCTTTTTCCGCCCGGGCCATCAGGTGGGGGGCCAGAACTTTGACACGGCTGCCATATTTTTTGGTGAGATATTCGCTGACCTCTTTTTCCAGGTCTTTGGGGTCGGGGATCTTTTCCATAAATTCCGGGTCGATAGACATAAAAATTAAGGGCCCATATATCTGAAAGCCCTTTGTTTAATTATAGCTATATCAAGTAGGAGTTGCAAGGAGAGGTGAGGTTTCAGGTTTCAGGTTTCAGGTTCCAGGGGTCAGGGGTCAGGGATTAGGAATTAGGAATTAGGGAATAGGGAATAGGGAATAGGGAATAGGGAATAGGGAATAGGGAATAGGGAATAGGGAATAGGGAATAGGGAATAGGGATTGGGAAATAGTCGCTCATGAGTCATGGGCTCGCTCCCAAAATATGAAAAATATCGGTGGCACATCGCGGCCTTTGGCCGCAACCAAACTAAAAAATAACCTAATTACTTTAATTAAATCAAGGTGTTACAGGCAAAATCTTCGCGAAAAAACCATAAAATCG
>VGSO01000319.1 GCA_016874945.1 Deltaproteobacteria bacterium | reverse complement strand
GGCGGCAGCAATGGTGGTGATTCTGGGGGCGGCCCTGGCAGGGTGCGCCACCAATGGGTATTATGACCCGGGCCGCTCGGCGGCGGCCGGGGCCTTGGGCGGCGCGGCCACGGGCGCCGCCTTGGGTGCCATCATCGGCGCGGCCACCGGCTCTCCGGCCACCGGCGCCTGGGTGGGGGCCGCGGCCGGTGCGGTGGCCGGCGGCGTGGGCGGCTATCTTTACGCCGAGCATCGCAACAGCCAGGCCCGGTCCGCGGCAGCCGCGGCCCAAGCCTACAATTACTCTCCCAGCCAGGGAACGGTCCTGAGTATCGACCGGGTGGACGCCTATCCCGGGCGGGTGCGTCCGGGCCAGGAGGTTAACCTGATGATGAACTACACCATCCTGACCCCGGGGAACCAGCCGGTGAGCGCCACCCTGTATCGGGAGGTGCGCCTGGGAAGCAATCTCGTGGGCCAGCCTTATCAAACCCAGGTGACCAATTATAATGGCAGTTACGCGGACCAGGTGGCTTATCGTATGCCCGGCAACGCCTATCCGGGGACTTATACGGTGACCAGCCGTCTCCTCACCCCTTACGGGTCCCGGGAGAGCAGCACCTACTTTATAACAGAGTAAGCCCCGGGGCCTCCGACGAGAATATTATTGGTGCGTAAACGCACCCTAGGAGGGCGATCCGTTGGATCGCCCAATCTTTTTCATGATCCGGGTTTCTACGATAAAACTGAAACTGAAAACGGAAAACGGTCTTTATTGACAAGCCCTTTTGTTTTTGATAAAATTTTTTTTTATTCTCCTTGCTCTGGCCATAGGGTCCAGGGCCATTAGCCCGTAAGGAGGAAGCATGCGTCGTTATGAATCGGTCTGGGTGGTCAACGGCGACCTTCCGGACGAAGAAGTGAAGGCCGTCAAAGACAAGTT
This sequence comes from Deltaproteobacteria bacterium, assembly GCA_016874945.1. Lineage (GTDB taxonomy): Bacteria > Desulfobacterota > Desulfobaccia > Desulfobaccales > 0-14-0-80-60-11 > VGSO01. Next base: position 2,623 of record VGSO01000319.1, on the reverse strand, counting down.
CAGCCGGATAATCTCCGCCCAGGGCGGGGTTCTGGTGGGGCTGGATGACTGGGGCCGCCGCAAGCTGGCCTACCGCATTAAAGGCGTCACCCGGGGCTATTATGTCATGGCGGATTTTGCCGGCAACCCGGAGACGGTCAAGGAGCTGGAGCGCAACTACCGCATCGACGACCGTATCATTCGCTATTTTACTTCCAAAAAAGCAGACCGGGTAGACCTGGAAGCTCTGAAGGCGGAGCTGGCCGCCAAAGCCGCGCCCGCGGTGGCGGCCGTCCCACCGGAGGCGCAGGCCGCGGCAGTTCCTGCGGCTGCTGCTGAAGAAGTCCCATCCCCAGCCCAGGAGGAGTAACCGGTGGCCATAATGCCTCGCCGCAAGCGTAAGCAGTTCTATGTCCGGCGCAAAGTCTGTCGTTTCTGTGTGGACACCGCACTGGCCATCGATTACAAGGACGTCAACACCCTGAGGCAGTTTGTCACCGAGCGGGGAAAGATCATTCCCCGGCGCATCTCGGGCAACTGCGCCCGGCATCAGCGCAAGGTCACCCGGGCCATCAAGCAGGCTCGGTTGCTGTCCCTGATCGCATATATCCCGGCGCCGCCGCCCTGATCCCTGGGAGAAACCTGGTGAACCGGGGCCGAGGTCTGAGCATCTGGCTCTTCTGCCTGGGCGCCTTGCTCCTGGCCTTTCTAGGGGGACAACAAAACCCGGTGTTCTTCCTGCTGACAGGAGTCCTGGCGCCTCTACCCGTGCTCCTGGCGGGGTGGCGCTTGGGCCCCAGGGCGGCGCTGGGCCTGGCCCTGACCACCGCCCTGGTCATCTTCAGCCTGAAACCGGGCCTGGAAACCATCAAGGCGCACCTGGGCTTTGGGGAACTCCTGCTCATGGGGGTAATCCTGAGCTTCCTTCACCGCCGGGGTGTGGACCCACCCCGGGCCATTGGGATGACGGTGTTAGCCCTCACCCTCGCAGCCCTGGTTTACCTGGCCGGAGAGGCTGCCTTTTTAAAGGTCTCCCCCCAGGAACTCCTGGCCCAGAAAAGCCGGGAGGTGATGGATATCTTCAAACAGTTCCTGGATGAAGGAAAAGGCGCGGCCTTGCCCCTGGGAGGCTCGCCGGGGGAATGGGAGTCCCTGGTGCAGCGACTGCTCCCGGGGCTGGTGGTGGTCAACATGGGTTTGGTGGCCTGGATCAATGTGCTGGCAGTCCGCCAGTTAAGCTTCGCCCTGGGTTGGGCCAAACCCGACGGTTCCCCCCTGTATCATTTCGCCCTTCCCGAATGGCTGATCTTTGTGGTCCTGGCTACAGGCTTCCTCCTGCTGGCGCCGGTCAGCTTGGTGCGCGTCTTCAGCCTCAACCTGCTCATGGTTCTGGGGGTGCTTTATTTTTGCCAGGGGGTGGCCATAATCTCCGCCTGGCTCCACCGTTTTGCCGTGCCCCGGATCTTACGGCTGGTGGGCTATTTGTTGCTGTTCATTAATCCTTTGATTTTTCTGGTCATTATCCTGGGGCTGATGGACCTGTGGTTCGACTTCCGCCGACTCCATCAGACCGAAGAAGCATAAGGAGGACATAAACCTTGAAGGTAATCCTGATCGAAGACGTCAAGGCCTTGGGAGACGCGGGGACCGTGGTGGACGTGGCCCGGGGTTTTGCCCGCAATTATCTTATCCCTCAGAGGAAGGCATTGGAAGCCACCCCGGGAAACCTGGCCCGGGTGGAGCAGGAAAAGTCCAAGATGATCCAGGCCCACCTGAAGGGAAAGGAGGCGGCCCAGACCGTGGTGGCCCAGCTGGAAGGGGTGAGCCTTACCATTACCCAGAAAGTGGGGGAAGGGGAAAAGCTCTACGGTTCCGTTACCGCCGCCATGATCGCCGAAGCCCTGGAAGCCAAAGGCTTCTCCGTGGACCGCAAACAACTGGAGCTGCCCGAACCCCTCAAGAAGCTGGGGACTTACGAAGTTGCCGTGCGCCTGGCGCCGGAAGTGAAGGCCGTAATCACGGTGGAAGTGGCGCCGGAGTAAGGGGGGAGATGAAATGTTTTTAAGGGAGGGGGCCAGGGGCCGGCGGCCTCTCCCCCCTCCCTCAAATTCCCTCCCCCAACCCCCCATAAGATTTTCAATAATATTTAACGATGCCCCTCCCATCGAGAAATGCCAGGGTGAAACGCGCGTCAAAATGAATTCCTTTGTAACTTCTTAAAGAACTCCTGACATGACCCTTCAAAACCCCCCGACCCCCTCACCCTCCCTTGCCAAAGGCGCGGAGATAGACCTCTGCATCGACAAGCTGGCCTTTGGGGGCAAGGCCCTGGGCAGGGTGGGCGGCTTCGTGGTTTTCGTGGACCACGCGATCCCCGGCCAGCGGGTGCGGGTGCGCCTCACCCGGAAAAAGGCCCAGTTCGCCGAGGGCCGGGTGGTGGAGGTATTGGAGCAATCCCCGGCCTATACGCCCCCCTTTTGCCCCCATTTCGGCCTCTGCGGCGGCTGCCAGTGGCAGGACCTGGCCTACCAGGAGCAACTTAGCTGGAAGCGGGTCCACGTCCAGGAATGTCTCCGACGCCTGGCGGGACTGACCCCTGATGACATCCAGGCGGCGACGTCCTCTCCGGACCAACGCTACTACC
>VGSO01000318.1 GCA_016874945.1 Deltaproteobacteria bacterium | reverse complement strand
AACCGAAAACTAAAAACTAAAAACCGAAAACCGTATTAGCTGTCAATTATCAGCTTTTAGCCAAAAAAATTCTTTAACCCGTGCTGCCGTCAAAAATATTGCATGGAGGGATGCGGGGACATGGTTTCCCCGTCCGGCATCGGCCGGGTGAAAATGACTGCCTGATAACCGCACCCCGGTTCAATTAATGGAGATACCGGGGGTAGCCGCCGGTTTTTAACCCATAGACGGAGAGAGTTTCCCGGAGCTTATCGGCCAGGAGGTCACGGAGATAGAGCAGGGTATACCGGGGTGATAGGGCCGCGGCAAAATCGTCTTCCTCCAACACCGGCAATCCCAGCCGGGTCCAGACCACGTTCCGGGCCAGGGGGAGGAATTTTTCTTCCAGGCGTTTTCTCGCGGGGCCGGGCCAGTAAGACTCCAGGGCCCAGAAAAATAGAAACAGCCGCTTAAATAGCCGCAAATCAGACTTTTCCAGGGCCAGGCCATGGGAGTGGCGGCTGAGCAACGATTCCCCCAGGTTGCGAAAAACTGTATAAAGTTTGACCCGCACCCCGACGCGCAGCGAGTCCTCCAGCATACAAAATTCACCCGCAATCTCAAAAACCTCTTCTAAGGAATAGTTATTCAGCGCCAGGGTTTCCCGGAAAAACTCGGAAAACCGGGCCTTGCTCCAATCCATCAGCAGCAGGAATTCCGGCTGCCGTCGCCACTCCTTAAGAGTTTCCCCCGGAACCCCGGAGATTTCCGCCACCCAGGAGAGGGACGCCTGGCCCAGATAGGCCTGGAGCAGCGCCGCTCCATATTGCAAGGGAGTCATGGAAATCAGCCGGCCCTTCAACCGGGGAGGACTGACGGCGTTGACATAATCATGCAAGCGGTCCTGAAGCCACCTTTGATAGAGAAACATGGGGGTTACTGAGGGTTGAACCATGATGGTCAAAAACAAAAGCGGCCCCCCGGAGCCGCACGCCGGTTCGATTTAACCCAGGTTAAAACACCAAAGCTCCAAATCCCCGGGTCAGCAGACCCAAGGCCACGGCCAGGGCCAGGGAGCTGATGACCGCCGCGGCCGCGCCTTTCCAGCCCAATTCCCGGCTTAGCGCCGCGATGGTGGAGGCGCAGGGAATGTAAAAGAGCACGAACACCGTAAAGGTGAGGAGCTGGGCGTGGGTGAGCACTGTTTGGAGCTGGTTGGTGCCCAGGGCCTCGTTTAACATGACCAGAGACAATTCCTTCCGCATGATTCCGAAAATCAGGGTGGTGCCCACCTGGGACGGCAAGCCCAATAGCCCCGTCAGGGGCCGGAAAGCATCATTGACATGGATGTCAAAACCGTAAAACTTGAGGAGGCTCAAAACCAGGCTGCCCCCGATGAGGATGGGCCAGGCCACCACGATGAAGTCCTTGAGGCTGCGCCAGGTCTTGTGCACCACGTTGGCCCAGGTGGGCAGGCGGTATTCGGGAATCTCCATGAGCAGGCCGGGAGAAATTTCCGGGATCAGCCAGGTGGAGATGCGCCCCAGAATGCCGATAACCAGCAAATTTAATAGGTAAACCCCCAAGGCCCAGTAAGGCCCGATGACGTAGGCCACCAGGGCGAAGATAATAACCGAACGGGCCGAGCAGGGAATGAGAATGGCCAGCATGGCCACCACCAGCCGGTCCCGGGGGCTTTCCAGGATGCGCGTGGCCATCACCGCCGGCACACTGCACCCGTAACCCAGGATAAAGGGAATGATGGACTTGCCATGCAGCCCCAAGAGGTGCATGAGGTTGTCCATGAGAAAAGCCACCCGGGGGAGATAGCCGGTGTCTTCCAGCAGGGCCAGGCCCACCAGGAAGGGGAGCAGGTAGGGGAGAACTATGGCCACGCCCCCGAAGATGCCCATGAGCAGGCCCTCTCCCACCACGTAGTAGGCCATGGTGCCTTCCCCCAGCCAAACCTGGGTGGCCTTTTGGGCCAGGTCCAGGTAGCCCATGAGGAAGTTTTCGGCATACTGGCCCAGGCGGAACACTGCCTGAAAAAACAGGCCCATGATAAGGATGAGGATGATATAGCCCCAGAACCGGTGAGTGGCCACCCGGTCCAGGCGGTCCCGCCAGGCGGGTTTTTCCGCGGGCTTGACCTTGGCCACCTGCTCAAAGAGGTTGATGGACAGGGCGTGGCGCTCCGAGGAGATCACCGTTTCCGGGGGCCGGCCGTGGGTCTGGGCCAGAATCTTCTGGTGGTTCCGCACCATCACCACGCACCCCGGGTGGTGGCGCCCCACTTCCTCGATAAGATAGGGGTCGTCTTCCAGGAGCTTAACCAGCAAAAAGCGGTGGGGCAGGCCCAGGGCCTGTGCATGGTCCGGGTCCAGGTGGTCGCTCAGATCAGCGATTTCCTGTTCAATATCCCGGCTGAACATGATCTCGGAAGGCCGGATGCCGATCCGGCCCGTGGCGATGGCGGCCTGCAGCAGTTCCGTCAACCCCCGCCCCGTTGCCGCAATGGTGGGCACCACCGGCACCCCCAGGAGTTTGGCCAGCCGGAGGGCGTCAATGGTGATCCCTTTGCGGGCCGCCTCGTCCATCATGTTCAGGGCCACCACCATGGGCCGCTCCAGGCTCATCAACTCCAGGGTCAGCTCCAGGCTGCGCCCCAGCAAGGTGGCGTCAATGACCTGGACGATGACCTCGGCTTCTTCCTCCAGCAAAAATTTTCGGGACTCCAGTTCCGCGGGGTCGGTGGAGGTGAGGGAATAGACCCCGGGGAGGTCCACGCAGGTGATTTCCTCCCCTTCAAACACCACCCGGCTCACGGTGTACTTCACCGTGGTTCCCGGAAAGTTGGAAACCATGGCCTTGTAGCCGCTGAAGTAGTTGAAGATGGTGCTCTTACCGCAGTTGGGTTGGCCGATGAAGGCAACGCGTAACATGGTTTTCGGTTTTGGGTTTTGGGTTTTCGGTTAAAAAAATCAGGTCCATCAATACTTGATACAGTTCTTATTTCCCTATTCCCTATTCCCTATTCCCTTTTTCCTAAGTTCTTGACACTTTGCTGAATTTTTATATATTAATTTATTTGTGGCTGAGGGCCAAGATATTATCTCGGTCGCCCGCCATAAAGGTTCAGATGCGCCGATGAAAAAACCCCTCCAAATCCCCGTCAATTCCATCCCCGACCTCGGCAAAGACGTGAGCCTGGACCTGGGAGACGACTGGTTCCGCCATTGGCGGGAGGAAGACCCGGGCTTGGAATTCGACGCGGGGGACCTCACCGGCAAGGTGCGCCTGGAAAAGCACGGCAAAGACATCCTGCTGCGGGGCCACCTGGAGGGACACCTGGATCTTGCTTGCAGCCGCTGTCTCGATTACCATGCGGCTCCCTATAGCGCGGATTTCGACCTGCTTATGCTGCTGCCCGGCCCCGAACCCTTGGCCCAGGAAGAGGAATTGACTGCCGCGGACCTGGATGTGGATTTTATCTCCGGAGAAAACATTGACCTGCAAGGAATCGTCCGGGAACAGATCATCCTGTCCATGCCGCTGAAACCCCTGTGCCA
>VGSO01000317.1 GCA_016874945.1 Deltaproteobacteria bacterium | reverse complement strand
TGCCAGTGCTGATTCCCTAATTAAATTAGCAGCATGAAGGAAAAATCTTGTTCAAAAAACCAGAAACTCGGATTCAGTAGCACAGGCTTTCCAGCCTGTGCCGTCCGGAACTTTTCCGAACAGTAAGTAACTATTCATGATTGCTTATCCTTCTGAAACGAAATCTGGGGCCCCCCGGTGGGCCGCCCTTTTTAACAGCCGCCCAAAAGGGCCCCCCGGTGGGCCGCCCTTTTTAACAGCCGCCCAAAAGTAAACCCCTTTCCAGATGGAAAGGGGTTTGCAAGTACATTTTTAACCAGGCCCCAGGGGGCGCCTTGGGGATCGAGATTTACTGCTAACTGTCCTCAAAAGTTTTTTATAAAGTGGGCGCGGCCCACCATAATAAGGCGCAACTTTTCATGATTTACGGGTGGGCCAAAGGCTCATGAGCAACTGCTTACTGCTCACTGCTCACTGCTTCTTGGCCGGGACCAAAGGAGCCTCCGCCGGCAAGGAGCGTCGATAGGCGCCGGTGACCTTGCCCAGCTTGGCGACATTGACATTGTACTCATACAGGGCCATCAGGTAGTCGCCCCGGAAGGACCCGTACCGTTCAAAGGCGTTGAAGATGTCCTCCAGCTTGCCGATGCCCATGTCGAAGTTGCTGAACGCGGTGACCAGCCAGCGGCGGGCGTTTACATAAGCTTTTTCCAGTCCCTGGGAACCCTTGTAGTTTTCCTGCACTTTGCCGTGGGTCTGGGCCACTTCCACCGGGATGCCCATGAGCGCGGTTTTCTCGGTGTGCTGCAACTGTTCCAGCTCGGCTCTGGCCTGGTTGACCTTGGCCTTCAGAATGCCGAAATCGAAGTGCCACTTAACGCCTGCAAAGGGGAAGGCGTAATTGTCGTTGAAGTAATCGATGACATAAGGATCCGGCAGCCATTTGCGGCCCGGCGCCCCGGCTAATTGGCCCACCACCGCCAGGAAAAAGGAAGGATACCGGTCGGCTTTGGCGGCATCCACCAGCAGCTGCCGGGCGGCCAGCCCTTCTTTGAGCTGGGTGAACTCGGGCCGCAGCTCCAGGGCAGTGCGGACATAGTGGTCCAAGCTCTGGGGGGCTGTGGGCGAAGGCAGATCATTGGGCACCTTGAAGTCCTCATTGGGGGGGGCGCCGGTGAGAGCCTTAAGGGCCGCATAGGCCACTTTGGCTCCTTCTTCCGCCTGGGCCCCGAACTTTTCTATTCCTCCTTCATAAACCGCCAGGCGGTAGCGGTCCGTCTCCCGGACGTTGGGAGAATTGATGCGCAGCAGGCGGTCAATGCGCTCCCGGGTGTCGCTGAGATAAGTGCGGGCTTCCCGCACCGCGTCCTTGCCCTGCTCCGCCAGGATCAGGCCATAGTAGGCCTCGGAAACCTGAAAGACCACTTCCCCCTTCTTGGCGTCCACCGCGGCATTTTTCACCTTGATGTTTTTTTCCGCGGCCTCTTCCCGGTAAGCGATCTTACCGAACGTGTACAGGGGCTGGACCACGCTGAAATCCATGCGGCCGAAAATATTGACGCTGTGTAATTCGTTCTTGGAGCCGGAATAAAACAGATTGCCATTGCCGATGACTTTCGGCAGGCCGGAATTGGGAACCACCCCCGTCATTCCGGTGATGTCAAGTTGCGGGTAGCGGTAACCGTGAACTTCATTGCGCTGTTCTTTTGCCAGCTTCACTTCGCTTTTGCTGGCCCTGACTTCCGGACTGTAAGCCAAGGCCTTGGCGATGAGTTGCTGCAAAGTCATCACCGGGCCTTCCGCCGAGATGGCGGCCGTTGGCGCCAGCACCAGCGCCAGTCCTAACAATAGTCCCCCGAAACGTCCCCGGACAGGCATATCCCCCTCCTATGCTTCTGTGATCCGACTTCGCATTATAATTAGGAGTTGTTCCAAATTATATCAAAATCTTTGACAATGACGCCTATATTAGCAAGGTTCCGCCGGGAATTCATCTAATTTTTCAAGAAAATTACAAATATTAAGCCGGGGAGTCAGGAGGGTTAATCTCAGCCCCGGCTGGCCGCATGGGAGAAAATTTTTAAAAAAAGTGGCGAAAAAGTGGCAAACGAGTTAATTTTAATCCCGGAAAGGGACCCGGGGAAAGATCCCTGATGGGCAACTCCCAGGTCTCTTAAAGGAGACCGAATGAGACGAGCTCTGGTCACCGGCGGCGCCGGGTTCATCGGCTCCCACGTGGCCGAGGCCCTGGGGGAGGCGGGCTGGGACGTGGCGGTGGTGGATAACCTCAGCACGGGACGCCGGGAATTTGTTCCGCCCCAGGCCCAATTTTATCCTTATGATATTAAATCTAAGGATGCCCACGACCTTGTCCGCCAGTGGCGCCCCCGGGTCATGTTCCACCTGGCGGCCCAGATGAGCGTCCAGGTATCGGTGACTGACCCCCTGTTTGACGCCCAGGAAAATATCCTGGGCTCGCTGAATCTTTTCCAGGCCGCGGCCTCGGGCGGGGTGGAAAAGATTGTTTTCGCCTCCACCGGCGGGGCTATGTACGGCGACGCCGCCCCGGTTCCGGCCCGGGAGACGGAACCGGCCCAACCCGAGTCCCCCTACGGCATCGCCAAGCTGGCGGTGGAGCGCTACCTCCATTTTTACCACCGGGAGTATGGCATTGTTCCCATATCGCTGCGTCTGGCCAACGTCTATGGCCCCCGGCAGAACGGCCTGGGCGAGGCGGGGGTGGTGGCCATCTTCATCGAAAAATTTCTGGGCGGAAACCAGCCCCTCATCAACGGGGACGGCCTCCAGACCCGAGATTTTGTTTACGTAGAGGACGTGGTGGCGGCCAACCTCTTGGCCCTGGACTACCCCCGGGCCGGGTGCTTCAACATCGGCACGGGCAAGGAAACGAACATTCTAACCATTTATCTCCAGCTGCAGGAATTCACCGGTTCTCCCTTGGGGCCGGCGCACGGTCCCGCCAAACCCGGGGAGCAGCGCCGCAGCGCCCTGGACTGCCTCCGGGCCGGGGAGCTTTTGGGCTGGCAGCCCCGGCTGAGCCTGGAAGAGGGCCTGGAGCGCACCGTGGCGGCTTTTAGGGAGGGAGGAAATTAAACCCGGCGCTATTTATATCCGCGTCGCTTATAGCAACTTCGGTAGAGTTGCGTACAAAGGCAAGTGATCGTCACGCTGGGATTTACCCTTCCCTCGCCTCTCCTAGTGTCTTTTCATACCAATTCGCATTCAAAAGGCAATAAAATGTGGGGCGAACCTGGAGTTCGCCTATCATTTTAAGGCGAATGCAAGATTCGCCCCTGCGGAAAAAAGTACGTTTGATGACGAATTGGTATCATTGGCTCGTTTTTCCGACAATGATCCTCATATAAATATTTCTTGACAATTTAATAAAGTCTTTTTACAATCGCTTGTGATTATGTATCAACTGTTCTCTCCCTGGAAGGTTTCTTAGCAGGTCCAAAAACCGGCGCGCCACGCGTTTAGGCCCCCGAATAGGCGGACGGGGACGGATCAATCTCTTTGGATGGGGACCCCTCCATCACCACATCTCACCGATGCATTCTCATTCCCAAGGAGCCTCT
>VGSO01000316.1 GCA_016874945.1 Deltaproteobacteria bacterium | reverse complement strand
CTGGATGAGCCAATTATAGGATAATCCGAAGTGAAAATCAAAAAAGCTGAGCCTCTTGCAAAATTCATTTTGAGTCTGCGATTTTCCCATGTTGCTTAAAGAAATATCCGGTAGCACAGGCTTTCCAGCCTGTGCCGGCGCAGGCTGAAGCCTGCGGCTACATAATTTTGCAAGAGGCTCAGCTAAGATTCGTTTTTATTTCCTTTCCTATCTCTTCACAATACCCTTCATTTTTTTCCCTTTTCAATGTTATGTTTTATTTGCCGGTCTCCAGGACCCTGGATGATTTAACCAAACCCATAGTGGCCGCGGACCACCGGCCACCGGCAAATGAACATGCACCCCGATTGGGAAACCCTGTTAAACAGCCCCCGGCCCCTGATCATGGGGGTCGTTAATGTCACCCCCGACTCCTTCTCCGACGGAGGCCGGTTCTTGGATTATCAGGACGCGGTGAACCAGGCCCGGGCTTTGGTTGAGGCCGGGGCCGATATTCTGGACATCGGCGGCGAGTCCACCCGGCCTTACTCCGAACCGGTATCCCTAAAAGAGGAACTGCGCCGGGTCATTCCGGTAATTGAGGCCGTGGCCGCCGAGCTGCCGGTCCCCATTTCCATCGACACTTACAAGGCGGCGGTGGCCCGGGCCGCTTTGGCCGCCGGGGCCTCCCTTATCAACGACATCAGCGCCCTGCGCTTCGACCCGGACCTGGCCTCCCTGGCGGCCCGGGCCGGAGCGCCGGTGGTCCTCATGCACCTGCAGGGGACCCCCCGGGACATGCAGCGGCAGCCCCATTACAACGACCTCATGGGGGAAATCAAGTCCTTCTTCCGGGAACGCCTGGACTACGCCGCCTCCCAGGGCATCCCCAGGGACCTCCTGATCCTGGACCCGGGCATCGGCTTCGGCAAGACCTTCCGGCACAACCTGGAGATTATCCATCATCTGGACGCCTTCCTGGACCTGGGCTGCCCCCTGCTCGTCGGTCCCTCCCGGAAGGCTTTTATCGGCCATTTGCTCAATCTTCCCAACGGCGAAATCCGGGATGTGGGCACCCTGGCGGCCATCGCCATTTCCGTGCTCAAGGGCGCGAAGATCGTCCGCACCCACAACGCGGCTTACGCCCGGCAGTTTTTATCCGTTTGGGAGGCAATTTTAAAGAGCGGTTAGTAGTGAGGTGATAAAATAGCCGCCGATTGCCGAATATTTAGAATCAGAAAAAGTTGACTTTTGGCGGTTTGCATCCCGATGATAGAATTTATCTAACTGCAAACTGCTAACGGCTCACTGGTAAAATGATGCAGCTTTTCAGCCATCTCCGCTGGCAGGACTTCCTGGACATCATCCTGGTGGCCGTCATTATCTACCAGGTGATCCTGCTGCTCAAAGGCACCCAGGCCCTCCAGGTCCTGGCCGGCATATTTATTATATTCCTGGTATACCTGGGAGCCCGGAGCCTGGGGCTGTTCACCCTGGAATGGCTTCTGGACGGGGTGGTGCGGAGCTTCCTCCTCATTGTCATCATCCTTTTCCAGGCTGACATCCGCCGGGTCTTGAGCCGCGTGGGGCGCCGGGCCTTTCTCCCCACCTACGCTGCCGAGCCCCTCATTCTGGATGAAATCTCCGAGGCCGTGGAAACCCTCTCCAGCCAGCGCCTGGGAGGCCTCATCGTATTGGAGCGCCACGGCAGCCTGGCCGACTATCTGGAGGGCGCGGTGAAGGTGGACGCGCTCATCACCCGGGAACTCCTGGTCTCTATCTTTTGGCCCCACAACCCCACCCATGACGGAGCCGTCATAATTCAGGGAGAGCGGATTGTAGCCGCGGGGTGCACCCTGCCGCTGTCCGCCAACCCTAACCTGGACCCGGCCCTGGGCACCCGGCACCGGGCTGCGGTGGGACTGTCGGAACTTACCGATGCCCTGGTGATCGTGGTTTCGGAAACCACCGGGCAGATCTCCCTGGCCCAGGGGGGCCGGCTGGCCCGGGATCTTTCCCGGGTTCAGCTCAGGCAGGCTTTGCGCCAGATTTTGGAACCGCCGCCGGAAAAACGAGGGACCTGGCTTGAAAGATTGGCTCGCTTCTTTGGGGCGCAATAAGGGCCTCAAGCTCCTGGCCCTGCTGCTGGCCTTGGCCCTGTGGTTCTTGGTGGGCAGTGAAGAGCGCACCGAGACCACCCTTAACCTGGCCCTGGATCTGGCCAATGTCCCCAACAACCTGGTGGTGGCCAGCGAGGTGCCGGCCGCTCTCCAGGTGCGGGTCAACGGCCCGGGAAGCCTGGTGCGCAAACTCACCCAGTCCCGTCCATCCCACACCCTTGACCTTTCAGGCTATAAAGCCGGGCGCCACAACTTCGCCCTGGGACCTAAAAGTTTCAACTTCCCCCGGGGGATTATGGTGACCCGGGTCCAACCCAACTCCTTGAAAATCACTTTGGTCCCCACCATCACCCGGGTCTTGCAGATCCAACCCCGCCTGGAAGGCAAACTCCCCGAGGGCCTGGAGGTGAAAAACGTCCAGGTGCGCCCGCCCCTGATCACCGTCACGGGGCCTTCGTCGGAACTCGCGGACCTTAAGTTTCTCTCCACTTTGCCCCTGGACCTGGGCCAGCTAACCGAGTCCGCCACCGTGCCCACGGACGTGGATTTCAAGAACCTCCACCTCACCCCCAAGGAACAAGTTCCCATCCTGGCGGAGATCGCCATCGGGCCCAAGGAAGTCTCCCGCACCTTCACTGGCGTCCCGGTAACGGCGGGGCCGCGCCCGGCCCGCCTCACGCCCTCCCAGGTGGTCGTGACCGTTCGGGGGCCCGCCCCGGCCCTCAAGGATTTAAAAGCCGGCGCCATCAAGGCCGCCGTGGACACCAAGAATCTCTCCCCCGGTAAACACCGCCTGAAGGTGGCGGTGCAACTTCCCAACGGCCTCTCCCTCCAGAGCCTCAAGCCTGACCACGTCACTGCTCAAGTTAGCAAGTAGGGCGCACCTGCCGCCCGAATTGGTGGGGCGGGCCTCCGTGCCCGCCAAAACTTGCTCGAGCGATGGTTCACCGAATTATGGCGCGGCAGATGATAACTGCTGATACCGAGTCGCAGTCGAGAGGCAACAGTTGCAGGGGCGTGATTTATCACGCCCGCTGGCGTCGGGCGCCATAAATTGCGTCCCTACCTTAATACCTTTTTGATTGCATCTTGAGACCTCTGCGAAAGTCATTTTGAGGGAGGGGGCCAGGGGTCGCGGACCCCTGCCCCCTCCCTCAATCTCCCACCCCCAACCCTCTAAGGGTTTGATCGACAAAGGCAGGCCCTTGCTTTGACTTTCCCTGTCACACCACCGGGCGTGCGGGTCCGTACCCGGCGGTTCGGAGGGTTAAGCTATCGCCCAGGTCCGGAGGCTCCTTTTTTTGGCTAGTCCTCAGGGGATGACCGTCACCCAATTGTTGGTATATTCCAGCGGTTTTTTATCTTTCTCCCACTCCCGGGAGATGTGGACGATGATTTGGGTTTGGCCCACGCCCACGGCTTCAAATTCCAGCCGGATCCGGCCGAAATCTCCCAACCGTCGAGCGGGGCCGGATTCGGGAGGAACTTCT
>VGSO01000315.1 GCA_016874945.1 Deltaproteobacteria bacterium | reverse complement strand
CCAAGACAGCTTTTCCGCGGCAATAGGTGGACGCAAACCGGTAGCGGGTGTAAAACTCCGATAATTGTCCCTCCGTGACCCGTTGGCCCGGAACTTCTGCAATGGGAAACTTTGATGGATCAGGCAGTTCTGGCATTTCAGGCATCTTCATGATCCATGCTACCTTTTCATTTGCTTTTTGGGTTTAGCTAACTCGAAAATGATGTGCCAGGCCTGCCATTGTAAAAACGGCAACCTCAATAGCATCGCATCCACCGCTTCCAGGGTCCCCAGGATCTTCTCAAAGATGGGAGTTTTGCGAAAAGGCACGGCGGCCAGGGTGGCCAGGTGGAAAAAGCCGAGGATGTTGACCTGGTGGAAGTATTCCCGCGCCAAGTCAACATCCTTTCTCCGAAGAATATGCTCCACTTCCCAAGGGGTGCGCAGGTGAGGCGTGAGCTTCCGGTAAAGGTGGATGATGTGATTGTGGCCCAAGGCCTCGACACAGAGGGCCCTGCCGCTGGGCCTCAGAACCCGGGCGATTTCGCCGTAAGCCTTAGTGAGATCTAGATGGTGCAAAGCGCCATACTCGCTGACCACATCGAAGGTGTCATCAGCAAATGACAGGTTCTCGGCATCCATCACCTGAAAAGACAGATTCCCCAGTCCCTCCTGGGCCGCCTTGTTATTGCAGTTTTGAACGGAGACCTCGGAAATGTCTATTCCCACCACTTTCACGGCGCCATGCGCAGCAATAAAAAAGGAATCATCACCGTTGCCGCAGCAATAGTCCAATACCTGACTGCCAGGGCAATAAGTCTTGAACCACTCCAGCACGACCTCTCGGCTCTTGCGCTCGATGGCATAATACTTCATGTTGGCCCACAAGGGGTTGTTTTGAATAGTGGGTTCCAACGCCAGCGACCACCGGGTGTCGGCTACGTGCACGTCATCGTTGACAGTCCGTTGGAGATTGTGCAATTCTCTCTCCTGGTGCTTCCTGGATTCCATGGGATTCTCCTTAACTAAGCGCCCTAATTGGCATGCCGCATTCAGAAAAAGTCTTGATCATAATCCAGTGCTATTGGAACTTTGTGACAATCTTATGGCGGGAGCACGGCCCCTGCCCTTGAAAGTTGCCAGTCGGCAACTTTGCCTCCAGACTGAAGAGGAGCAACTTAATTAATTTCATATACTTCTCGAATTATTCGTTCTACCACCAGTGCTTCGCCGAACTCTCGCTGGGCCTTCATCCGGGAATATTTACCAAATTCTGCACGCTTTCCCGGGTCGTCCATCAGGACTGCCAACCGGTTGGCCAATGTTTCGGAGTCGCAGATGGGGATTAGATAGCCGTTTTTCCCTTCTTCCACCACTTCCCGGCATCCCGGGTGGTCCGTAGTGATGATGGGTTTGGCCATCGCCAGCCCTTCCAGAAGGCCGCGGGGCACCCCTTCGGGATAGTACGACGGGAGCGCCATAATATCCGAGAGGGCTACAAAGCTGTGGATATCGTGGCGGAGGGTGTCGATGTGGATGAACCGCGCCGGCCGGTGGGCCTCCAGGTATTCCTGGGGCACTGAATCCGGGCTTCCAAGTTCCCGGGGACTGACCATGACAAAGTACCAGTCGGGATACCGGGCCTCCAACCGGAATGCGGCTTCGACAAATTCCCGCACCCCCTTACTCCAGATTAACCGGGCGGTTGCCATCAAAACGCAAGATGCGTTGGAGGGCAGACCCAGTTCCTGCCGCAGAGCCGCCAGGGTCTCCCGGTCCACCGCCTCCGGTGAGAATTCTTCCAGGTTGACCCCGCCGCTTCTAATGACTACGCCCTTGTGGGGGGGTATGATTTCGTGTTCTACGAAAAAAGCAAAATCATCCGGGTTTTGAAACCAGGTCTTTTGGCTTAACGCCATGGCAAGCTTGTAAAGCCATAAGCTAAAAAAGCGGAGCAGTCCCATTTGCCGGCTCAGGTAGGGGGCAAAGACGAAGCCAAGCCCGGAAACCAGGCAGACGCGGCGACGGATCCCGGCTAAGGCGGCAGCCACGGTCCCATAGATATTGAGCTTGATGGTATTATTATGGACCAGGTCGAAGCGCTCGGATCGAAAGACTTGGTATAATCGCCAAAACAGGAGAAGATCCCTTGCCGGGGAGAAGAATCGCTCCATGGGCACCGGGATAACGCGGACTCCCAAGGCTTCCAGTTTGCGATCAAAGTCGCTGGGGGATACAATCACGGAAACGTGAAAACCTCTCCTCACGAGTTCTTGGATTAATCCTTTGCGGAAGTGGTAAAAGGCCCACCCGTCAACGTATGAGAGGGCAATCTTCAACTAAGTCTCCTATCCTGTGCGGAATGCTGGCCCTTAGAAGAACCTTATAAAATGTTATACCAAATAATGACCATGTCGGCCAATATCGCGATACTCACCCTGTTGGGCTAAAGCGCTCGCCAGACTGCTGCCAAGGTATTGTGAAGGGTTTCAGATAAATTACCCTCGGTGCTGATGGAGATGACGGTTCCCCGGGCGTGGTAGGTGCGCTCCGCTTGAGCATGGCGCCGTCGGACATAGGACTCGTCCTCCTTGCCGGTCTTTTGGCGCTCCTGATTGCGACGGATCGCCGTCTCTACGGGCACGTGCAGGCGCACCACCACGTCGGCCGCGGGCATGGCGCGGTACATGGCGTTCTCGATGGCGGCCAGCCGGAACAGCAGGGAGCCTGGCTTTAACTGGAGTGCCGTGGGGTCTAGTTGGGTGCTGTCCATGGCGCCAAAGATGTCGGTGGGATAGCGGTCCACGACGACGATGGCGCCGGATGCAGCCAGGGAGACCAGGCGCTGCAGGAGGCGGGCCCGGTCGTATGCAACCATCAGCGAACGAAAGGTGAAAGTCCATAGAGCCACCCCCCCCAGAGGCGGGGAATCGGTCCCGCAGTCCCCCAGCACCTTCTCCTGCAATTGCGTGGTCCGGAGGGTGGGGACCAGACGCCGGGCAAGGGGAAGGAGCGTTCGGGGGATGAAGGTCAGCGGCGAGGCTGGCGGCAGGCCCGCATGGGAGCTGACGACGCGTAGATGCCGCGACAACATTTCTCGAAGAGCAGCGCTGACTGTCGACTTCCCTGTGGCATCAGCGCCAATAATCGCCACCACCGCCCCGCCGTGGCTCAGACTCTTGTCCGACGGCCGCCTACGCAAACGATTAAGGATGCGCTTGAGGAAACGGATACCGCGAATCCAGGCGGGCATGATACCGGTTCGAATGCGGTAGTTACGAAAAGCGCGGGCGAGGGCCAAACCAGGACGCACACCGCGAAGGGAAACGCCATGTTGGAAAAGCGCCTTGAAACACCGGAGAAACAAGGCTTCGTCAACACTCGGAAACAGCTGGGAGGCGAAGCGCGCGGCGCGAGCTGGGGTATCGCCCACCGCCAGCCATTTGATTTCCTGTTGTACCAGAGCCCTCTCCCGTTTCAACAGGATAAATTCGAGTGGCGAGGCGTGTTCGAGAAGCTTTCTGATGACGAAAATGGCGAGGTCGATCTCCCGAGAGGGAATGGGGACATCCATCTCGCGCCGGCAGTTCTCGAGAAGCGCCGACTCAACCGGA
>VGSO01000314.1 GCA_016874945.1 Deltaproteobacteria bacterium | reverse complement strand
TTACCGATTGTTGATTTATTACTCAGCGAATAATTGTTCCCATCATCCGAGGGAGAACTTTTAAAATCAAGGGACTGATTTGGCGAAATGTGAACAATTAAATGACTTGAGTAATAGCAAACATAAGAGATTTAGGGCGCCAGCTTTTTATTAGATTACAAGCATTCAGGAAAGCATTGCGAACCTAAACCATAACAATCCCCGGTCCCCCGTCCCCGGGCTACTCGCGGCCGAATAAAACCCCGGGACTAACTCTCTCCCACAGCTTCCGGGGGGCGTCGAAAGACGGCCAGAGAATGAGCCCGGCGATGTTGGAGAAGTCGTCGGTCCACAGCCTGGCCCCCGGCTCTCCCGGGAGCGTTTCCCACTCCTCCTGGTGGGCCAGAAACCCCAGGTCCTCGGTCTGCCGGGCCATCACCACCCAGGTAGTGCGGACGTAAAAGGCGTTCTCCTCCTCCTCCGTCAATTCCCGGCTTTGGATTAAAGCCGCCAGGCCCGCGTCCTGGGCCAGGTTGCCCAGAACGGATTTCAGGTCCAGGTAGCGGTTGCTGATGTGAAAGACCAGGATGCCCCCCGGGGCCAGCTTTTTCAGGTAAATCTGCAAAGCCTCCCGGTTCACCAGGTGGATGGGCACGGAGTCGGAACTGAAAGCGTCGAAAATAATCAGGCCGTATTTATTATCTGGGATCTGGACCAAGGACAGCCGGGCGTCCCCCAGGATCACCCTTTTGCGAGCCGGGCAATCCTGATAAAAGGTGAAATATCGGGAATTCCGGGCAATGAGTTCCACCGCCGGGTCGATTTCAAAGAAGTCCCATTCGTCCCCGGGGGCCGCGTAACATGATAAGGCTCCGGCTCCCAACCCCACTATGGCCACTTTGCGAGGTGCGCCGGAAGCCCAGAAGGTCTCAAAGGTCTGGCCGATGGGCCCGTTGGACAGGTAATAGGTGAGAGGCTCCCGCTGCCTTTCCGGGTCGGTGCTCTGGGCCCCGTGCAGGGTGGTGCCATGGTAGAACATGTGGTAATAGTCACCCTTATCCGCCAGCACCTGCATGACCCCGAAAAAGCTGCGCTCCGCATGGAGAACTTGGTAATGGCTGCCGGAGTAAAGCATCCCGGCCAACATCACCGCCCCTACCCCCAGCCCCAGGCGCAGCGGGCGCGAGGCGAAGGCGTAACCGGCCATGCCTGCGGCGCAGGAAACCATGAGCATGGAGGTGGTGATTTTTCCCGAGGTGGAGGCGGGGTCCAGGTCATAAACCACCGCGGCCAGCACCGCGGCCAGAATAGCGGGCAGGATAAAATCCAGCCAGCGGGCCTGGGCCGAAGAGGCCCCGTTGGCCTGGGGCCGGAGCAGGCAGGCCAGCACCAGGATTAGAGGGTATTCCGCCAGGCCGGTGAAGATCAGCGGCGCCACGATGGCGTTGAAAATCCCCCCCAGAACGCCGCCCACGGCAATCCACAAGTAGTATTCGGTGAGGTACGCGGTGGAGGGGCGGCTTTGGGCCAGTTCCCCGTGGCAGACCATGGCGGTGACGAAAAAGGCCAGCAGGTGCAGGAAAATGACCCACACCCCTTCGGCCTGCAAGCCCCACAGGAACAGAATAGCCACCAGCAGCACCACGCCGGGCTGCACCGCCACCATGAGCCGGTGGCTGATCCAAGGGCGCCGGGAGAAGACGATGACAAAGGTGAGCAGATAAACAGCCAGGGGGATGACCCAGAGGAGGGGCACGGCCGCGATGTCGGTGGTGACGTAGGTGGTGATCCCCAAAAGCAGGCTGGAGGGGGCGAAGGACCACAGAATCCACCAGACGCGCCGGGTAATGGTCAAAGGCTCGGGAGCCGGGGACGAACCAGCCTGGTTGGCCGCCCCGGCGGCGGCCACCGTAGCCTCCCCTTTCCGGCTCTGAGGGGAAAACCACAACACCATGCCACAGCCCACGATGAGCAGGGCCAGGAGCCCGTAACCCAGGCTCCAGATCCAGGATTGTTGGGCCAGCGTGAGAAAAGGCTCAACCAGGGTGGGGTAACCCAGGAGGGCCGCCATGCTCCCCAGGTTGGAGGCGGCGTAGAGGAAGTAAGGGTCTTTAGCCGCGGGGTGGCCGGTATGGGAGAACCACTTCTGGAGCATGGGCGCGGTGATGGAAATCACGAAAAAGGGCAGAGCCACGGACACCAGCAGCAGCATGAGCAGCCAGGGAGTGGGATGGGCCGTGGGGGGCGGCGTCCAGCCCTGGGCCGCGGAGATGGGGAGCGCCAGGAAAACGCCCAGCAGCAAGGCCAGGTGCGCCGCAGCCTGCCCCCGGACCCCCAGCCAGCGGGCCGAGAGGTGGGCGTAAACATAGCCGGCCAGCAGCGCCGCCTGGTAAAAGACCATGCAGGTGATCCACACCGCGGGAGTGCCGCCCAGGCGGGGCAGCACCATTTTGGAGAACATGGGCTGGACCAGGAAGAGCAGCAGGGCGCTGACAAACAGGGAGATGGCGAAAAGGATCAGCAAAATTGCGGGACCTCGATTATGATTTTAGTCGCTATTACTATACCAGTTTCCTGGTTCTTAGGGTATCAAAGTCTGCGGCAATACTTTCGCGCGGCGGGCGTTGACATTCTTCTCCCGGAGCTTAGCTTGGGAATAAGCCGTTCTTAGAGGCCCTTGGCGCACCCACGGAAAAAGGAAACGCTTATGAAATTCGCAAACTGGAAGGCGGTATTGGCCTTGACCCTCATGGGATCATCGGTCCTGATTTACCTCACCAACTACTTTATCTTTAAAGATATCAATTATATGCTCCGGCTGTTCCTGGCCCAGTTGGGCTTCCTGCCCGTGTCCGTGCTGCTGGTGACCATCATCATCAATCAATTGCTGAGCCAGCACGCCCGGCGGGCCAAGCTGGCCAAATTGAACATGGTCATCGGGGCTTTTTTCAGCGACGTGGGCGCCGAGTTGATGAAAATCCTGGCAGGCTGGGACTTGAACCGGGAAGCCTTGCGCCGGCAGGTCAGTTCCCTTAATCGTTGGAGCGACCAGGATTTTGCCCAACAGGCCGGGATAGTCACCGGCTATGAGGCGGACGTGGAGATGGCCCCCCAGGATCTGGCGGCTCTGAAAGATTTTCTCCTGCAAAAAAGAGACTTTTTGCTGCGCTTGCTGGAAAATCCCAACCTGCTGGAACATGACTCTTTTTCCAATCTGCTTCTGGCCGTCTTTCACCTAACGGAAGAACTGGCCCACCGCCCCCACTTGCCGGGCCTGAGCGCCGCCGACCAGGAGCACCTCACCGCCGACGTCCGGCGGACCTATATTTTGCTCCTGGGAGAATGGCTGGCTTACATGCAGCATCTAAAGAAAAACTATCCCTACCTCCTTTCCCTGGCCCTGCGGACCAACCCCTTCGAACCCGAGGCTTCAGTGGAGATTAAGTAGCTTGCGTTTCCCGCACCAATTAACCCTACAACGACATATAAGATAACTTTCTATGTCGATGTGAGGGGTATGAGCGATAATTTCTCATTTGAATCCCCTGAACCAAAAAAATCAGGGAGTTGATATCGCATTCTCGCAGGGGAAGCACCGCCTGCATCAGGATTCTAAGCTGCG
>VGSO01000313.1 GCA_016874945.1 Deltaproteobacteria bacterium | reverse complement strand
GCAGGGAATGCAGCGCCTGGGCGATATCGTAATCGCCTGGCGCCTCGGTCGCTCCCCATGATAATATTACCTCCCCCACTTGTGGGTAATGATGAGCCCCTCAAGGGAGGGGATTTTAAGGAATCGCCATTTATTAGTTATTTCGCAGAGGTCTCAATACGCGAGCAAACGTATATTTTCCCGTAGCGAAGGTTGTATCCGCCCCAAAATAGTGGGGCGAACACAAGGTTCGCCCCTACCAAAACCTGAAACCTGACATCTGAAACCTGAAACCTGAAACCTGCCTTTACCGGTTGGGCCGGAACACCGGCACGCCTTCCGGGGCCTTCCCCGCCGGATACCGGGGAGGAGCCGCGGGCGCCGCGGGGCTCCTGACGCTGCGGGCTTCCCGCGTCATATGCTGCATGTATAAGAAATAACGGGCCAGTTGCACCGGCGTGAGCAGGGCTTTCTGCTCGTCCCACTGGCGCTGTCTCACCGCTTCTATTTCTTTCTTCTTCTGGACCATGGTTTCAAGGAGGGTCCGCACGTCCTCTTCCCGGGGTTGGGGATTCTGCATGACCTGTTGGAGTTGGCGGCTGGCCTCCACGGCTTCCCGGGTGAGTTGCTGTTTCATGGCTCCGTAGCGCTGTTCGATGGCCAATAGCTGATCCACGGTGCGCTGATCCGCGCCCAGGGCCGGCCCCAACTGGCTGCGCTTGATCCCCTGGAGCTGGGTCTGGAAGGCCTCGTCACCATTAAAGGCCCAGGCGGTTGCGGCCAGGGCCAGGCTTAAGCCCAGAATACCGAGTAGGACTTTCTTTGCCATGATCCATCCTCTTCTTGCCGCTTCAATCTTTTCAGCAGCTTTTCCCGTTCTTGGTCGGTCAAATCGGCCAGCACCGGGTCGGGGTCCCAGGTGAGCACGTCGTCGTCGGAATCCATTTCTTCATCACCCAGGGACGCAAAAGAAACCGGCCCGGAGGTTTCCGCCGGCAGGGCCGGGACCGGAGCCGCCGGGGGTTTGGCCATCCGGAGTTTGGGAGCCTTGGCTTCCGGGGCCGGCTGAGCCTCTAGGGCCATCCTGGGCGCAGGCCCGGTTTGATGGGGGCCGGGCACCTGGTAGGCAATCCACACCACCAGCACGGCCAGGCCGGCCGCCGCCGCCGCGTAATAAGGCATCCGAAAGCGGGAGCGCTGCGGTTCCGGCGAAGCCTGGTTGGCCTGGACCAGCTTCAGGTGCAGCTCCCGGTTGAATTCCTGCCAGAAGGCCGGACCGGGATCTTCAACGGGCGCGGACTGCAGGGCCGCCGCCGCTTCCTTCAGGGCCTCGGCTTCCCGGCGGCAGGCGGGGCAGTGTTCCAGATGGGCTTCCACCCGCCGCCGCCAAAAGACCGGCGCGTCACCGTCGAGATACCCTGGTAGCCACCGTTGGAGTAGTTTGCACCGCCACTTCATGTTCTTCCTCACTTTTCAAATACTTCCTCAAAGTTTTCAAAGCCTGGCAGTAGTTGACCCGGGCCGCCCCGGCGGATCCTCCCAGCGCCTCGCTGATCTCGTCATAAGAAAGACCCTGTTCCACCTTCAAGGTGAGCACCGCCCGCTGTTTGGCCGGGAGTCGTTCCAGCGCCGCATACAGCCGGCGTCGTTCATCCCGGGCCACCACCTCGGTTTCCGGGGAGTCTTCCTCCACCAGGTGTAGTTCGTCAGGTTCCACCGGATCGCCGAACTTTTTTTTGCCCTTCAAAAAATTATAGCACTGGTTGATGGCAATCCGGAAAAGCCAGGTTTTAAACTGAGACTGCTGGCGGAAGCTCTTAATGTGGATGAAGGCCTGGAGAAAGGCCTGCTGGGCCATGTCCCGGGCTTCCTCCGCGTCCGCCACCAGCCGGCATGCCAGATTGTAAATGTCCCGCTGATATCTCTTCACCAGCTCCTCAAAGGCCGGGACTTCACCTTCTTGGGCCCGGGAGACGAGCTGAGAGTCATTCATGGAATCCAGTTCACCGGCTTTCATTTAATTAGACCCAAAAGGAGCAAAAATGTTAAAGCGGCCTTTAATGGGGCGGGCCGCAGGCCAAATGTGTCGCTTACCCGTATCTGGTAGGGTGCGTTCCACGCACCGCCTTGGGGCGACCCTGAGCTTGTTATGGGTGCGCCAAACGCATCCTACGAAACATTATAACAGAAAATGTCCCCGATCTTGAAGAGTTATCGCATTTCCCCCTGACGTTCTTTCAGACCCGTGTACAACGGCAGGGCCAGCATCAGGAGGCCCAGAGCCGCCACGCCGGGCCAGCCCCCGGCGCCATAGGCATAACCGCTCAGGGTGATGCCGCCGGCCCCGCCCAGATAATAGGCCAACACGTAGAGGGAGTTGGCCCGGCCGTGGCTGGAGGCCAGCTTGCGGTTCAGGGCCCCCGCGGCCGCGGCGTGCACGGCAAAAAACCCGGTGCACACCAGGGCCAGGGCCACCACCACGGCCAGCATTGACTTAATCAGGGTGATGAGAATGGCCAGGGCGAAGACGCCGCACCCGAGGAGCATGGTCATGCCGTTTCCCAGGCGGTTGCTGATCTTGCCGGATATGGGCCCCATGAGCACCCCCAGGAGGTAGGTGAGGTAAAGGAGGGTGATCATTTCCGTGGACGCCCCGAACGGCGGCGCAGATAGGTAAAAGGGCAGGTAATTGAAGATGGAGGAAAAAACGAAAAATCCGCCGAAGGGAATCAGGAGGACCCGGCGCACGGGAGGCCGGGAAAGCAGGGACAGGAAGCTCTCCGTGACCTGAGGCCCGGACCGCGGCGCTCCCGGGGGCAGACCCCGGGCCGCGGCCAGGGACGCGGCCAGAACCAGGACCGCGGCGGTGACAAAGGCGTAGCGCCAGTGCAGGGGCGGGTGAATCCAGCCCCCCAGGAGACGGCTGCTCAGGCCCCCCACCACGGTGGAGGCCACGTAGGAGCCCATGACCACATTCAGGCTCTCCAGGGGCAGGTTGGCGGCCAGGTACGCGGCCAGGCAGGTGGTGAGGGCCGGGACGAACAGCCCCTGGACGAAGCGGGCCGCCACCAGCACCCCCAGGTCAGGGGTGGCGGCGCACACCAGCCCCGCCCCGGCCACCACCGCCCCCCCCACCAGAATGAGGACCTGGACCGGAAAGCGGTCCGCCAGCATGCCGAAGGGGAGGTTGGCCAAGGCAATCCCCAGAATGACCGCGGACACCGTGAGGGAGGCCACCGACGCGCTCACCCCGAATTCCGCCCGGATGACCGGCAGCACCGGCTGGGTGATGTAGACATTGGCGAAAGCCGAGGCCACCAGGGCGAAAACCAGGACCTGGAGGCTGAAGAAGGAGGTTTTACTCATGTTAAATAGCAGGGCAGATAGTGAATCCTGACCCCGATTTCCTCATCGATAAATTTTAGATTTTTTGCCAGGATTGTCCTATAATCTTCCCATCTGAGATGGTTCCGGGAAAAAGTAGAATCGGCTTAATATCTATAATATTATTGATTATTGCTTTTGGTCAGCTAATTATGCTATAATTTATTAAAATATAAAGTAAAAAGGGCCAAAAGCCATGCAACAAAAAAATCTGAATCTTTTGAAATTTCAGAGAAAGTTCTCAACGGTGAA
>VGSO01000312.1 GCA_016874945.1 Deltaproteobacteria bacterium | reverse complement strand
TGAAGGAATGCTGCCACGTGCATGCAACCTGCTGTACATCCGCCTAAAACCGCAGGCTGAGCCTGCCAAAATCTAAAGTGAAAATGGAGGAGATTATGCAACGTTTCTTTACGATAGGTCTAGGCCTGATGCTCGTCTTCGGCATGGTCAACTTTAGCCAGGCCCATTTCGGCATCATTCTGCCGGAGAAATCCATGGTGATGCAGGAGGACAAACCTGAACTGGAAGTGACCCTGGCCTTCCTGCATCCCTTTGAACAGAAAGGCATGAACCTGGTCAAACCCAGGCGATTTGGGGTGCAATCCGGTAAATCCAACACCGATCTCCTAAACACCCTCCAGGAAACCCAAGTGCTGGGAAAACAGGGCTGGAAAGGCGTCTACACCATAAAAAAGCCGGGCATTTACGCCTTTTACTTTGATCCCCAACCCTACTGGGAGCCGGCGGAAGAAAAATTTATCATCCACCAGACCAAGACTTATGTGGCCGCCCTGGGCGGTGAAGAGGATTGGGACCAGGAAGTGGGCCTCAAGGCCGAGATCATTCCCCTGACCCGGCCCTTCGGCCTCTATGCCGGCAACGTCTTCCGGGGTGTGGCGAAATTCAAGGGCAAGCCGGCGGGCGGGGCCGATGTGGAAGTGGAATACTGGAACCCCGGCAATAAGGTGACCGCGCCCAATGAATATTTCATCATGCAGAAACTGAAAACCGATGAAAACGGCGTTTTTACTTTTGCCGCGCCCAAGGCCGGGTGGTGGGGTTTCTCCGTCATCAACGAGGAAAAGGATTCCATCCGGGGGCCGGACGGCAAGAAAAAGAAAGCCGAATACGGCGCGGTGCTCTGGGTGCAGTTCACCGATATGCAGGTGAGTAAATAAGGAGGGGCAACCGATGTGCGGCAGGGATAAAGACCAGCATGAGCATGCGCACGCGCATGAGGAAGTGACCCACTCCCACGACGGTCGCGAACACCGCCACGAGGCGACGGTGCACACTCATGAGCACACCCATAATGACGGACATCATGCGCATGGCCATGTCAAAGTGAAAGGCATGACCTGCGAGCATTGCGTCGCCGCGGTGACCAAGGCTCTGCTGAGCCTGCCGGGGGTCTCGGAGGTGCGGGTGGACCTGATTAGTTACAAGAGCGCCGGCCCGGCGGCCTGGTCGGTGCCCTTGGTAGAGGTGGCCCGGGCAATTACTGCCGCGGGCTATGAAGTAGTAACGGCGTAGCGGCGGCCCGGGTGCGCCCCATCCAAAATTTTAACATCTGAATAAATCGGGGGAGAATTTATGAAAAACTTCACGATGCCCAAAACGATTTGGCTGTTCCTGGCGATGGTTCTGGCATGCAGTTGGACTCTGGCCGTATCGCCGACCCTGGCCCAGGTGCCGGGGGTGCCCTTTGAGCTGCCGGGACCCCCGGAGAAGAAGGAAGAATGTCCTTCCACCTTCGGTCCCATCATCACCGACACCGCCATTCCCATTGAAAAGGGTAAGTTTGCCGTTCAGCCCACCTTCGGCCTGAGCTTTGTCACCAGCAATTTCAGCCCCAACTGGCGACGGGTCTCGGCCGGCGGTAATTTCGGGTCCTTCAATATGAGCTGGAAGTTTACCTATGGCCTCATCAATAACCTGGAAGTGTACACGGTAATTCCCTTTATCGCCAACTGGGCCAACAGCGTCAATGAACCGGGACCGAACGGCGAACGCGGCGCCAGATTCCAAGGGCTAGGCGATCTCAGTTTCACTCTGAAGTATCGTTTGGTGGAAGAAACCGAGAAGCTCCCCACCGTCAGCGCCATCTTTACTCCGACGTTCCCCACCGGCCATTTTCGCCATCTCAATCCCAGCCGGCTGGGCCAGGACATCATCGGCGGGGGGGCCTATGTCTTTACCACCGGCCTGAACATGTCCAAGTGGGTTAAGCCTTTCATTTTTTACGGCAACCTCTGGTACTCCATGGCCACCGACTTTACCAATGATGACGGCCGCCAGCATCCTCGGGATTTTGTCACTGTCAACCTGGCGGCGGAATACCCCATCACCGGGAAATGGGTGGCCTGTGTGGAGTTAACCAGCACCTGGGATGGCGGGCGCCTGTTCGGCCATAAGTCCAACGTGCCCCCCGCAGCCTTGCTTTCCCTTTCCCCGCAGCTCCAGTATATGTACTCGGAGAAATTATCTTTCTCCTTCGGGGTGAACTGCGACCTTGCGGGAAAAAACACCACCGCCAATATCACCCCTTTGCTTTCCATGGTGTATGCTTTTTAATAATGCCGAAAGGAGGACCATCGGATGAAACGGTGGCAGCTAGTTGGAATCAGTGTTATGGGCATTATGATGTGGTGTTGGGCGGTGGCCGGCCCGGCCTGGAGCCAGGGCCGCGGCCAGGGCTTCCGGCCTTGTCCCTATACACCCTATATGTGTCCGGTTAAGGCCACCTGCAAGCCCTTTGAAGAGGGCGGCAAGGTGGCGCAGGTCCTTACCGAGACTTTAGAAGATGGCATGTATCCGGGTATGGCAATCCTGGTGGACACCAAGACCCAGGGGCAAGTGCTAGTCAGCCTGGGCCCGGTGTGGTACCTGGAGCGCCAGGAGTTCGAGCTCAAGCCCGGAGACGAAGTGCGGGTCAAAGGGATGTGTGAAAAAGAGAAGGACGGGAAGCTGCGGGTCATCGCCTATGAACTCACCAAGGGAGATTATGTCCTACACCTGCGGGACTCCCAGGGCCGCCCCAATTGGGAGGCCTGGCGGAAAAAGTAGCACCTAAGCAGGCTGCGTCTGCCCAACTAAAGTAGGCCGCGAGCGCCTTCTCCGAGGGCTAACCCAGGAACGAGCGTTCGCGGCATTTCTTTTAAGTCCTCTTTTCGACAGAGCCCAGGGGGAGAACTTGACAATAAGAAGGGCAAATGATTAAAATATAATAAAATAAATAAGAGAGGAGGGATGACTGATGTGCTGTCATAACAAGGACAAGCATGAGCATGAGCACAAGCACGAAGCGGGCTCTCATAGCCATGATGGCCATGAGCACAGCCACGAGGCTACGACTCATAGCCACGAGCACACCCACAACGATGGGCATCATCAGCATGGGCACACCTGCTGCCACTAACGGAAAGCCACGATTCTGCTAAAGAATTAAGCCACGAAGGCCTATTCCGGTCTGAAGACTGGGAAAAGAGCGTTCGTGGCTTTCCCTTTTTCCTTTTTCCTTCTTCCCGTTCCCTAGCCGCTAAGTCGAACCAAGGGGTGAATAGGCCTCAAACATTTTTGGTCTGTTTGCGCCACTAAAAGCTTGATATCCCCGTATCCCTTAGTAATCAGGTGGTGCCAGGCATCTCCCACATCATAAAATCCCTGCTGGGACCCCACCAGTTCCACCCGGTCTGCGGGGAAGCCGATTTTCTCACAGCAACTTGCCAGATCAAAGTCTTCCGGCAATTCTGCGCCTCCCACCAGATAAACGATCAGCCCCCTTTTCATATACCCCCCTATTAATACTAGGTTAAGTTATCACAATGAGTCATTTATCGGTGGGAACCTTGCATGACACCATGGGCAATAGCCGCTCAACCTAATCAATGCGGCTTGCAGAGACTCCCGAGTCCGGGGCAAGGTCACA
>VGSO01000311.1 GCA_016874945.1 Deltaproteobacteria bacterium | reverse complement strand
ACCATTGTTGGAAAAATTGGCGTCAAATCTCGATGGATTTAAGGGAACCGCCACGCAAGAGATTGTTACAATTAGATATTTTGGAAACCCTGTCAATTTTCAAATGATCCTTAAGTTAGCGCTTATGCCCCTCCCCCAACCCCTTGTAAGGGCGGCCCGAGGGGCCGCCCATTTACAGGGATGGTTTTTCTAGTTCCCGAGCTCCGCTTGGCTAACTCGAAATGTAGAACAGCCGCCCCCGGCTGTTCCGAGTTAAGGCGAAGGCGGAGATGCCGCGCAAAATTTTGGTGATCCAAAAGGGAATTTCACCACAATATTGGACAATTTGTGGTTTTTTTACCACAGCAAGACCTTGCGAGATGAAGTCAAGTTTTTTATTATAAATGCCTTAAACCAACCATGGAGTTAACATCTCCGCCTATTTCTCATCAAACCCAATAGCCTGGAACAGGCTTTGCAATGACTATATCGAATGTGGCAGAAAACTTTAGCCCAGACGCTTCATTTTGAAGGCATCGGCCTCCATGGCGGCAAACCCGTCAAGGTGACCATTTATCCCGCGGCGGCCAACCAGGGCCTGAGATTCGTCCGGGCCGATCTGCCCGGCCGTCCGCAGATCAAGGCCCACTTCACCCGGGTGGCGGACACCACCCGGGCCACCACCCTGGCCGAGGGGGAAGCCACCCTCACCACCGTGGAACACTTTCTGGCCGCCCTGGGAGGCCTGGGGGTGGACAATGCCCTCATCTCCGTGGAAGGGCCGGAAATGCCCATCATGGACGGCAGCGCCGCGCCCCTGACCCGGCTCCTCACCGAAACCGGGCTGCGGTCGCTCCCCTGGCCCCGGGCCCATTTCCTGGTGCAGCGCCCGGTGGAACTCCGGGAGGGGGACCGCTGGATGCGGGTTTCTCCGGGAGAGCCCCGCATCACCTACTTCATTGACTTCCCCCACCCCCTCATCGGGAGACAGAAGTTCACCGCGCCCCTGCGGGCCGAGAGCTTCCGGGGCGAGATTGCGCCGGCCCGCACCTTCGGGTTCCTCCAGGAAGTGGAACACCTCCAGTCCAAGGGCCTGGCCCTGGGCGGCTCCCTGGACAACGCCGTGGTCCTGGACGACTCTCAGGTCTTGAACCCCGAAGGTTTCAGATTCCCGGAAGAGTGCGTGCGCCACAAGATCCTTGACGCGATGGGGGATCTGGTCCTTTTGGGCCTGCCCCTCCTGGGCCGGGTGGAAGTGGCCTTGGGCAGCCACGCCTTCCACCTGCGTTTCCTGGAACACCTGGTGAGCCAGGGGTCGGCCTGGCGGGTCTGGGTCCCCTCCATGCGGGACAGAGAAAAACGCCAATCCTTCTTCCAAACCCCCCTGTGGGAACCGGCAACCGCTTAAATACGGTTTTCGGTTTTCGGTTTTCGGTTTTCGGTTTGCCTAGAATTTTCAGGGTATGGGGTTTCTGCAGGGGCGGCCCGGTGGGCCGCCCTAAATGTTGCCCCTTTGGGGGAGGCATTCTTAATCTGGCAACCTGTCGGCAGCCTCGCCCACCAGGGTTTCCCCCCGGATCTCCCTCAAGCGGACCTGGATTAATCGATTCCGCCATTCGGCCGGGCCCGGCAGGCGCACCCGCAGATAGTTGTCGGTCAATCCCTGGAGCCCACCGGCTTCCGGGGCTTCCCGTTCCACCAGGACCTGGCGCACTTTTCCCAGCTGGGACTCAAGGAAGGCCACCTTTTTCCTGCGGCCCAGGTCCCTCATGACCAGCGCCCGGCGTTTAACTTCCCGGTGGGGTAAGGGAGCCAGCCCCGCGGCCGCGGTGCCGGGGCGGGGGGAAAAGGGGAAAACGTGCAGATAGGTCACCGGCAGGGCTTCCACCAGGCTCCAGGTAGCCTCAAAATCCGTGGCCGTCTCTCCCGGAAAGCCCGCCAGCACGTCTAACCCCAGCCCCGCGTCCGGGAACCGGCAGTTAATCTCCATGACCAGGTCCCGGAAATCATCGGGGCCATACGGCCGCCCCATGGCCCGGAGCACCGCCCCAGAGCCGCTCTGGAGGGGCAGGTGAAAATGAGGGGAGAAGTTCTCCCAGGCGGCGCATTCCTCCAGCAGTTCCAGAGTCACCTCGTGAGGCTCCAAAGAGCTGAGGCGCACCCGGAAGGGCCAGGGCCGGCCCCGGAGCCGGCGCAGCAGGGCGGCCAGGTCGGTATGAGGATTCAAATCCCGGCCGTACTGGCCCAGGTCCACCCCGGTGAGCACTACTTCCCGGCAGTCCTGGGCGGCCAGCTTCTCCAAGGCCGTCTCCACTTCCGCCCCGGCCAGGCTGCGGCTGCGTCCCCGCACCTTCGGCACGATGCAGTAGGCGCAACCATGATTGCACCCGTCCTGGATTTTGAGTCGGGGCCGGGTGTGTTGGGGGAAGGGGGATACCGGCCAGGGATGAAACTCTTCGCCTGGTCCGGTAACGTAAAAGACAAGATTATTTTCACCCCCACCCTGGCCCTCCCCCCTCCAGGGGGAGGGGAAAAAACTGTCCAGGGCATCTGCGGATGGGAAGCCGGAAAGCTTGATGCCCACATAGTCAATGGAATTGATTAAATCGGCCAGGCCAGCCTTTTCTTGATTACCCATCACTACCCGGACTCCCGGCAGGGCGGCCATCTCTTCCGGGGCGCGCTGGGCATAGCAGCCGGTGACCAGGATGGCCGCGCCCGGGTGCTCCCGGGCCAGGCGGCGCACGGCCTGGCGGGCCTGCTGGTCGGCCCGGGCGGTGACGGTGCAGGTGTTCACCAGGATGAGATTCGGCGACTCCCCCTCCGACGCCGCGGTCCAGCCCCGGGCCGTCAGGTTCTGGAACAAGCCGGCGCTGTCACACTGGTTGACCTTGCAGCCGAAGGTGATAATGCGAAAGCTGGGCATTAGTTACTTGTTTACCGTTTTCTGTTTTCTGTTTTCGAAAAGTTCAAAATTAAGGTTCAAGGTTTACAGAATGGGGCGGAGCGTTGTTCCAAGCCAAGCAGCAGGGAGCAATATATCGACTCTATCATATGCCAGATATGCCAGCGCCTGCATAGAGGGGCCGCGGTAGGCGCGGTTGGAAGTCCCTGATAAAAGCAGAGGCGCCCCGCCGGGCGCCCTGAAATTTTCTTGCTCGAGGGCCTGTCTTCCCTGGCCCTTGGCCCATAACCGGTTTAGTCGAAAAGCAGCAGCAGGGAAGCGGCCGGGACGGTCGATGCCGGGGTCAGCAGATAAAGCCCGTATGGGTAGCCTGGTTTATTTATATCCCATCCAAAACATAAGATCTGTCCCTTATCATTGAGGGCGTAGGCCTCTTCCAGGGTGATCCCGGAATTTCCGGGGATTCGGGTGTTGAGGTCGATGATGTCCCCCTTTTCCCACAGGCAGGCGCATTTTAACCCGGATGCCACTTGGGCATTGCCCACTATCTGGCCGGAATTATTGATGGCCCGGGCGTAGCTATGGTCACCGCCCAGGGCGCCCAGGTCGGTCATAACGCCGCCCTGCCAGAGGAAGGCGTGCCGAGTGTCTTCCCCGGTCCAGGCCGTGCCCACCACCTGGCCGGCGTTGTTGATGCCCCTGGCCTCGCTGGCCTCTCCCCCCAGGGTGCCCAGGTCGGTTATATTGTCATT
>VGSO01000310.1 GCA_016874945.1 Deltaproteobacteria bacterium | reverse complement strand
ACTCAAGTATTTATGAGAAATATTCTGCTGAATTGATTGCCCTTGGGGCTAATCTCATCAAGGAGATAAAGGAGCCGCGCGGCCCTTCGCCGTGAATCACTATCTTATGTAAACTGAATCGGCATCTGGGACAGTTCTTCGAGACGCCCGAGATGCCTTTTTTATTGAGACGCCATGATCCATATAACCTTAAAAGACGGCCCCGCCCAAGACATGGCCTCAGGCGTCACCGCGGCCCAGGCCCTGAAAGACCTGGGGATGGCAGGCGACCGCCGGGTGGTGGCGGCCCAAATAGACGGGGAAGCAGTGGACCTGAACGCCCCCCTGACCCGGGACTGCACCATCGCCCCTATCCCGGTGGGCACTCCCCAGGGGTTAGAGGTCATGCGGCACAGCGCCTCCCACCTCATGGCGGAGGCGGTGCGCTCCCTCTTTCCCGGAGTTAAAATCGCCATCGGCCCCGCCATTGAAGCGGGTTTTTATTACGACTTCGACGCCCCTGAGCCTTTCACCCCGGAAGACCTGGCCCGCATCGAAGAACGCATGGGCCAACTGGTGGCCCGGGATCTTCCCTATGAGCGCCAGGAAATGAGCCGGGGAGAAGCCATCCGCCTCTTCCGGGAGCTAAATGAAATCTATAAGGTGGAGCTTCTGGAAGAGATTCCCCAGGACCGGGTGAGCTTATACCGCCAGGGGGATTTCGTGGACCTCTGCCGTGGGCCTCATATCCCGTCCACCGGTTACATCGGCGCGTTCAAGCTCACCGGCGTCTCCGGGGCCTATTGGCGGGGCGATGAGCGCAACCCCATGCTCCAGCGCCTTTACGGCAC
This sequence comes from Deltaproteobacteria bacterium, assembly GCA_016874945.1. GTDB lineage: Bacteria > Desulfobacterota > Desulfobaccia > Desulfobaccales > 0-14-0-80-60-11 > VGSO01. The sequence continues at coordinate 2,859 of VGSO01000310.1, read as the reverse complement.
TGCCTTCCCCACCCGGGAGGAGTTGGAGAGGCATCTGGAACTCCTGCAGGAGGCCAAGCGCCGGGACCATCGCCGCCTGGGCCGGGAGCTGGGGCTGTTCATGGTGGATGAAGAAGCCGGGGCCGGCATGGTCATCTACCTCCCCAAGGGGGCGCTCCTGCGCAGCATCATCGAGGACTTCGAGCGCCGGGAACACCTGAAACGGGGCTACCAGATGGTCATGGGGCCCCAGATGCTCAAGGTGGATATGTGGCAGCGCTCCGGCCACTGGGACAACTACCGGGACCACATGTATTTCTGCGAGGTGGAGGGCCAGATGTATGGGGTCAAGCCCATGAACTGCGTGGCCCACATGCTCATCTACAAGTCCCGGGTGCGGTCCTACCGGGAGCTGCCCCTGCGGTTCTTCGAGCTGGGCACGGTGCTGCGCCACGAGCGCTCCGGGGTGCTCCACGGCCTGACCCGGGTGCGCCAGTTCACCCAGGACGACGCCCATATCCTTTGCACTCCCGAGCAGGTGGAAAGCGAAATCCTGGGAGTGTTGGACTTCGTGGCGGAAGTCATGGCCATTTTCGGCTTCGAATACGAGGTGGAACTGGCCACCCGGCCGGAAAAATCCATCGGGGCCGACGCGGAGTGGGAACTGGCCACCAACGCCCTGATCAATGCCCTAAAAACCCGGAATCTCCCCTACCACCTCTGCGAAGGGGAAGGCGCGTTCTACGGCCCCAAGATCGATATCAAACTCAAGGACGCCTTGCAGCGCCGCTGGCAGTGCGCCACCATCCAGTGCGACTTCACCCTGCCGGAGCGCTTTGACTTAACTTACATCGGCCCCGACGGCCAGCGCCATCGTCCGGTGATGCTGCACCGGGTGATCCTCGGGTCCCTGGAGCGCTTCCTGGGGGTGCTGGTGGAACATTACGCCGGGGCCTTTCCGGTGTGGCTGGCGCCGGTGCAGCTCATACTGCTCCCCATCACCGACCGGGTGCACGGCTACGCCCGGGAAGTGGCCCGGATGCTCCTGGAGGCGGATCTCCGGGTGGAGGTGGATGACCGCCCCGAGACTCTCCGCTATAAAATCCGGGAGGCTCAACTCCAGAAGATTCCTTACATGGTGATTGTCGGGGACCGGGAAGCCGCCGACCGGACGCTCTCCCCCCGGCTTAGAGACGGCACGGAGATTAAGGGTATGCCCCTGGATGAATTTCTAAACCGGTTGAAGGAGGAAAGCCGGGTGCCGGTTGTTAGTTGTTAGTTGTTAGTTGTTTAAACCTTCTGTATCAGTGGTTTTGGTGAATTACAATTAATTACACAATTTGAGCAGCCCGAGTTATATACTACGTTAATAAAGGACAATTGCCAACTAAGAACTAACAACTAACAACTAAGAACTAACAACTAACAACTAAGAACTAAGAACTAACAACTAAGAACTAACAACTGAAAAAGGAGGTAACGGTTATCCAGCAGAAGCAGCAACGCGTTAGAATTAACGAGCAAATCAGGGCTTCGGAAGTGCGGCTCATTGACGCCGAAGGCAAGCAGCTGGGCGTGATGCCCGTCCGGGAAGCCCTGGCCCATGCCGCGGAAGCCCACCTGGACCTGGTGGAAGTAGCCCCCCAGGCCGCCCCCCCGGTTTGCCGCATCATGGACTACGGCAAATACAAATACCAGCAAAGCAAAAAAATGCAGGAGGCCCGGCGCCGCCAAACCACCATCCAGGTGAAAGAGATCAAGGTGCGGCCCAAGATCGAAGAGCACGACATGGCCTTCAAGCTGCGCAACAGCCGGCGCTTCCTGGAAGAAGGAGACAAAGTCAAGTTTGCGGTAATTTTTCGGGGGCGGGAAATTGCTCACGCCGACCGGGGTTATCGTATCCTGGCCCAGGTGGCCGAAGCCCTGGCGGAGGTGGCGACCGTGGAGCAGGACCCCAAGCTGGAAGGCCGCAGCATGTCCATGATCCTGACGCCAAAGTAAGGCGGATTTCATTTTTCCCGGTTGGTTGGGGCGTTTTCGGGATTAAGACCTGGAAGGGAAAAATTTTATTTCTGCCCGGGGGTCTTGCGCCCTTGCCATATACTTTATTGTTTCAATATGTTATCTTTTAATTCCTCCCTTTTCTGAGTTGTCGTTGATAAAATTAGATTTCCTCCGGGGAATCAAATTGATATAAAAAAGGATGTTGTCAGAAAGGACCGAGTAAAGATGCCCAAACTCAAGACTCACCGGGGGGCGGCCAAGCGTTTCCGGGCCACGGCCAGCGGCCGCCTGAAACATAAGCGTCCCAACCGCAGCCACATCTTGACGAGCAAGTCGCGGAAGCGCAAGCGCCACCTGCGGCAACCGGATTTCTTAGGCGGCGCCGACGCCCAGAACTTGCAGAAAATCCTGCCGTACCTCTAAGGAGCACAACCCATGACCCGTGTCAGTAAAAGCGTCGCCTCCCGGGCGCGGCGCAAAAAATTTCTCAAGATGGCCAAAGGCTTCCGCAGCGGCCGCCGCCGCCTCTACCGTTCCGCCCGGGAAGCGGTGGAACGGGCCTTGAATTTCGCCTACCGGGACCGCAAGGTGCGCAAACGGGAGTTCCGCTCCTTGTGGATTACCAGGATCAACGCGGCCCTGCGGCCCCTGGGAATGTCCTACAGCAAGTTCATCGGCGGCCTGAAAAAGGCCCAGGTCGGCCTGGACCGCAAGGTCCTGGCGGACTTGGCGGTCCATGACCCCCAGGGCTTCGCCCGGGTGGCGGAACTTTCCCGGGAGCAGTTAGCAGTTAGCAGTTAGCAGTTGGCAAGAAAAAGGAGCCTCTTGCAAAATTCATTTTGAGGCTACGATTTTCAAATGTTGCTTAAAGAAATA
>VGSO01000309.1 GCA_016874945.1 Deltaproteobacteria bacterium | reverse complement strand
TTCTTGTTTAACTAGAGATTCCCGCCTGTCAAAGGTAATGGACAAACATTTCTGATGACAAAATAGCTCGAAAACAGGCTCTCTTTGTTCGGACAATTTGTAATATGATTCCAGTCCTTCCGTTCCCAGATAGGCCACCAACCCGAATACTTCGCCTAACCCTCCCAAAATGCAGCAATAAGCGATCTCGCCATTGACGGGATTCTGTACACCGAATATGTCTGCATCATACATCCATTCCCAGGGGGCAAGCTTATTAATATTTACGGCAGCGGCATACAGCTCCCGCCAAACCGGGGATGGCGGGAAGAGGCGATTCAGCGGAAAAAGAAGATTCATGAGAAAGTCCTCTCTTGGTGTTCGAATATACCCGAATTTCCCCTCCGGGGTCAAAAGATTATGATCTTGCAACCTAATCCAGAAACTTTTCGGGATGGGAGCAATCATGGTAAAACCTGTTGAGATTTCCCGGAAAAATTGATATTTTGAAAGATGCTCCGGCCTCCGGGACCGAGGCCGGGGCGCGGCAACCTTGTGGGAAGGGAGAACTTGATGTCCGGTAAAACCGCCAATATCCGCAATTTCGCCCTCATCGGCCACGGCGGCTGCGGCAAAACCTCGCTGGCCGAAGCCCTGCTCTTCGCGGCCGGGTCCACCTCCCGCCTGGGCAAGGTGGACGATGGCAGCTCCGTCCTGGATTACGAGCTGGAAGAAATTAAGCGCAAGATCACCATTTCCTCGGCGTTTCATCATTACACCTGGAAAAAGCACACCACATTTCTCGCCGACACCCCCGGCGACGACAACTTCCTCGCCGACACCCGGGCCGCCCTGCACGTGGCCGACGGGGCCGTGGTGGTGGTGGACGCAGTGGACGGCGTCAAGGTGGGCACCGAAAAGGTATGGGAGACGGCCAACCGCTACGGCCTCCCCCGCCTCATCTTTATCAATAAGATGGACCGGGAACGGGCCGACTTCGCCCAGGCCCTGAAAAGCATTAAAGACATCCTGGAAGCCCAGGCGGTGCCGGTGCAACTCCCCATCGGCCAGGAGGCGGCCTTCCGGGGGGTGGTGGACCTGGTGAGCCTCCGGGCCTACATCGCCCCCGCCGGCGGCGGCAAGTTGGAGTCCGGCCCCATCCCCGAAGCCATGAGCGACGCGGTGGCGGAATTCCGCAACGATCTTCTTAACTTCGCCGCGGAAAGCGATGACGAGCTTATTGAGAAATTTTTGGAAACGGGCGACCTGACTCCGGAAGAAATTTACCGGGGCCTGCGCCTGGGCACGATAAAAGGCAGCATCATCCCGGTGATCTGCGGCGCCGCGGCCACCAACGTGGGACCGGTTTTGCTGCTGGATGCCGTCAATAATTATCTCCCCGCGCCGGAAGACCGGGGTCCGTTGAAGGCCCGGACCCCCGGCGGCGGCGACGCGGTTCTGGAAGCCGACCCCGATGGCCCGCTGGCCGCCCAGGTCTTCAAGACCGTGGCCGATCCCTACGCCGGCCGCCTTTCCATATTCCGGGTGTATTCCGGCAGCATGACCTCGGACGCGACGGTGTTCAACGCCAACAAGGGCGTGCCGGAGCGCTACGGCCAGCTCTTTCTGCTGGAGGGCAAGGGCCAGAAAGCCGTGAGTTCGCTGGGTCCCGGGGCTTTCGCGGCGGTGGCCAAATTGAAAGAAACCGTCACCGGCGACACCCTGGCCACCGAGGCCAAACCGGTGCTGTTGCCGCCCCTCGCGGCCTCCAAAACCATGGTCACCTTCGCCGTGGAACCCAAGAGCCGGGGGGACGAAGACAAGGTCTTTTCCTCCATCGGCAAGTTGCAGGAGGAAGACCTGTCCCTGAGGCTCACCCGCAACGCCGAAACTAAAGAGATCTTGCTGTCCGGCGTGGGCGCGGTGCACATCGAGGCCACCGCGGAAAAGCTCAAGCGCAAGTTCGGGGTGGAAGTCAACCTCAGGGCCCCCAAGATTCCCTACAAGGAGACCATCAAAGGCAGCGTCAAGGTCCAGGGCAAATATAAGCGCCAGTCCGGCGGCCGGGGCCAGTACGGCGACACCTGGCTGGAGCTGGAGCCCCTGCCCCGGAGCGCGGGCTTTGAGTTCGCGGACAAGATCGTGGGGGGCGCCATTCCCAAACAGTACATCCCCTCGGTGGAAAAGGGCATCGTGGAGGCCATGACCGAAGGGGTCCTGGCCGGCTTTCCGGTGGTGGATTTCCGGGTCACCCTATACGACGGCTCCTTTCACGATGTGGACTCATCGGACATGGCCTTCAAAATCGCCGGATCCATGGGTTTCAAGAAAGGCATGCTCCAGTGCCAGCCGGTGATGCTGGAACCCATCATGAAGATGACCGTCATCGTCCCCGAAGAAAACATGGGGGACGTCATCGGAGATTTAAACGGGCGCCGGGGCCGGGTCTTGGGGGTGGAAGCCCAGGGCAAGTCCCAGGTCATCACCGCCCAGACGCCCATGAGCGAGGTCCTGCTCTACGCCCCCGACCTCATTTCCAAAACCGGCGGCCGGGGCACCTTTGACATGGAGTTCTCCCACTACGAGGAAATGCCGCCCCACCTGGCGGAAAAAGTCATCGCCGAAGCCAAGGCGGCCAAGGAGAAGGAATGACGGGGGCCAGTATGACTATGCGGCATACCGTGTAAAACAGGAGGTGCTTATGTTGGAAAATGTCCATTACAATCTCATCCAGACCATTGCGATTATCTCGCAAAGTCTTTACCGGTATGACACCTACATTAAGGACGCGGCAGAATGCAAGAACTGCCAAAAGATGTGGACCAAATTCAGGGAGCAGCGGGAAAAAGAACTGTCAATGCTTCTAAAGGAACTAAAAAACCACATCGATGCCGGCAATCTGTCCCTGGGCTAAGATGTCGTTTGCCACAATCCGGTATGCCGCATAACCGATTAGCCGTTTTCTCCCCGGACATAACCCCTTGCGAGGCTGAGAAGATGGCGACCAAGGGTCGTTAGCCTTGAGGCTGATGACCCTTTGCTTTGAGCCGTGGCGGGCCCATTTTTTTCCCGCTTCCGATATAATAAAAACATGGTATGTCTTTCCAAACGAAGGGGCCACATCGTGGCCGTCTCCATCAGCGACCGCAAAGGGGTCACCAAGCACAACATCCCCCAAGGCCGCCTGGTGGCGGACCACGGCCTGGAGGGGGACGCCCACGCCGGCAGCGGCCGCCAGGTGAGCCTCCTGGCCCGGGAGTCCATCGACAAGATGATCGCCCTGGGGGCCGCGGTAAGCCCCGGTGATTTTGCCGAAAATATCACCACCCAGGGTATAGAAGTCATGGCCCTGCCCGTGGGCGCGGTCCTCAAAATCGGGGAAGAAGCTCTCCTGGAAGTCACCCAGATCGGCAAGGCTTGCCACTCCAAGGGCTGCGCCATCCGCCAGCAGGTGGGGGACTGCGTCATGCCCCGGGAGGGGATTTTCGTCAAAGTGATTAAGGGCGGAGCGGTCCAGCCGGGAGATGTTATCGAGGTGGTCAGTGTACCGGGTGGGGATACTCACGGTTAGCGACAAGGGCCACGCGGGGGAGAGGCATGACGCCTCCGGCCCCGAACTGGCCCGCCTGCTGCCGCCGGAGCAATTCCAGGTGGCGGCCTTCAAGATCGTTCCCGACGAGCGGGAGGACATCGTCGCGGCCCTGGTGGCCTGGAGCGATAAAGAGGGCCTGG
>VGSO01000308.1 GCA_016874945.1 Deltaproteobacteria bacterium | reverse complement strand
AAATGGTGGGCAGTGCCCACCCTGCATTTTTCCTTTGCGCCCTTTGCGCCTTGGCGAGAAATAATATCATTTGGTTGCGGCAAAAGGCCGCGATGTGCCCCTACGGGGAAATTACTTTGGGCAACCCCTATAGGGTTCCCTGCCGGGTGTTTTGGGCAGCACACCCCAAGGGTGATTTATACCAGATTGCAGTCAAAGGGTGGCACAGGCTTTCCAGTCTGTGTAGGCGCAGACTAAAGCCTACGGCTACAGAAAATAGCCCTTTGAGCGCAACTTAGTATTATAGGGGGGAATTGATCTTTGGGTTTTAACCTGCGGCCTCGGCTGCGGGTTCGTCGGCCGGGGTTTCTTCCAAGGCGAAGATCTCGGCGAACACCTGATCATCCCGGCTGTGCATGAGCTGGATGGCCTTGTGGGGACATTCGGCCACGCAGACGCCGCAGCCATGGCATTTGGCCGGGTCGATGTAGGCGACATGGGAGTGGTAATCGATAACCGGCACCCCGTAAGGACAGGTGCGCACACAGGTGAGGCACTCGGCGCACCGGCTCTTGATTACCTGGGCAACGGCGCCGCCCACCATGATTTCCTCCTGGGACAGGATTCTCAAAGCCCGGGCGGCGGCCCCATTGGCCTGGGACACGCTTTCCTCGGCGTACTTGGGGCCGTGAGCCAGGCCGCACAGGAAGACGCCGTCGGAGGCGAAATCCAGGGGCCGCAACTTTATATGGGCTTCCATGAAAAAGCCGTCGGCCTCCAGGGGCAGTTTGAAGATGCGGTGGATCTCCCGGCCTCCGGGGTGGGGCCGCACCGCGGCGGAGAGCACCAGGTAATCCGCGGTCAGGGCCACAGGAACATTCAGGTTCTGGTCATGGACCGAAACCTCCAGGCGTTCCCCCGCCAGCTCCACCTGGGGCTTCCGGTCAATGTCATAGCAAAGGAACTGGACCCCCAGTTCCCGGGCCTGTTTGTAGTAAAGCTCTTTAAAGGCGAAGGTCCGGATATCCCGATACAAAATGAAAACTTTGGCCCGGGGCCGCAGTTCCTTGATCTTCAAGGCGTTTTTAATGGCGCTGCCGCAGCAGAGGCGGCTGCAGTAAGGGTGTTCCGGCTCCCGGCATCCCACGCATTGGATCATAACCACCGCCGGCTCTTCCGGGAGCGCGTGAGCCTCGTGCACCAGGGAGTTTTCCATCTCCAGTTGGGTGCGGATCCGGGGGTGCCGGCCGTAAAGATATTCCGTAGGCTGGTATTCCAGGCCGCCGGTGGCGATAATGGCCGCGCCGTAATCAATCTCTTGTTCGCCTTCAGGGCCCACCAGGGTGCTGCGAAACTTCCCCACGTGGCCGGAGAAACTTTTCACCCGGGTATTTTTCAGGACCTTGATGCGGGGACGGTTTTCCACCTGGTCGATGAGATACTCCAGGTAAGGTTGCACCTGATAGCCCTCCAAGGTGTAGTGCACCTGCCGGGCCATTCCTCCCAATTCGGCCTCTTTTTCCACCAAATACACGTCGTAACCAGCATAAGAGATGGTTTGGGCCGCGGCCATGCCGGCCAGCCCGCCACCTACCACCAGGGCCTTTTGCACCACCGGAACGGGGATTTCGTTTAGGGACTCCACCAGGGACGCCCGGGCCGCCTTCATTTTCACCAGTTCCTTGGCTTTTTGGGTGGCCGCCTCCGGGTTATCCTGGTGCACCCAGGAAATCTGGTGCCGGAGATTGGCCATGCGGAAGAGATACTTGTTGAGGCCCGCCTGGCGCAGAGTGTCTTTGAACAGGGCCTCATGGGTCCGGGGAGTGCAGGCGGCCACCACCACCCGGTTGAGACGGGCCTCCTTGATTATCTGCCGCATATGTTCCAGAGAGTCGCCGGAGCATGCAAAGGTGAAATGATCCGCAAATACCACGTGGGGCAGGGTGAGGGCGTACTTCACCACCGCGTCCACATCGATGACGCCGGCGATATTGATGCCGCAATGGCAGACGAAGACGCCGATGCGGGGTTCTTCCCCATAGACGTCCCGTTCCGGAGGGTATGTCGGCTTGGTGATCATGGTTCCCCGGACCTCTGCCAGCCAGGTGGAGGCGGCCGCCGCGGCGCCGGAGGCCTGGGACACCGTTTCGGGGATATCTTTGGGAGCCTGATAGACCCCGCAGGTGAAAATTCCTTCCCGGTTGGTGTAGATCTGTTCAAACTCGGGGCTTTCGGCGAAACCCCACTGATTGGTGGCAATTCCCAGGACCTGGGCCGTCTCCGCCGCGGCGGGATGGGGGGTCAGGCCCACGGAGAGTACTACCAGGTGGAATTCCTCCGTCTGCACCTGGTCTTCGCCATCCACATAGGTGATTTCCAGGTTATGGGTGCGGGGGTCCTGGGTCACTCGGGAGACCATGGCGCGGAGATAACGGACCCCATAATGGTCCCGGGCGTTCTCGTAGAAGCGGTCGAAACCCTTGCCCTGGGCCCGGATATCGATGAAAAAGATGGTGGGCTCCACCCGGCCATGGTGCTCCTTGGCCACTATGGCCTGCTTGGTGGCATACATGCAGCACACCGAGGAGCAGTATTCCCGGCCGCTGGCCGCGTCCCGGGAGCCGACGCACTGGATCCAGGCGATTTTTTGGGGATCAGTCCCGTCGCTGGGTCTGAGGACGTGGCCATGATGGGGGCCGGTGGCGGACAGCAGACGCTCGAATTCCAATGAGGTGATGACGTTGGGATAGCGCCCGTAACCATATTCCGGTTTCTGGCGGGCATCAAAGATTTTGAACCCCGGGGCCAGGATCAGCGCTCCCACCTCTATCTCCCGATCCGTGTCGGTCTGGGAAAAATCGATGATCTGGGCGAAACAAAACTTCTCGCAGGCCCGGCACCTGCCGTCCTTTTGGAAATAGATGCAATTCTCCTGGTCGATGGTGTATTGTAAAGGGATCCCCTGGGGATAACGGACGTAAATGGCCTTGCGGAAGCTCAGCCCCTCGTTGAATTCGTCTTTCACCTTTTTGGGGCATTTCTCGGCGCAATAACCGCAGCCCATGCAGCGTTTGCCGTCCAGATAACGGGGCTTCTCCCTGACGGTCACCGAAAAATGGCCCGGCAACCCCGAAAATCCCACGACTTGGGCCGGAGCCACAATCTCAATGTTCCGGTGACGGCCGCACTCCACCAGCTTGGGAGACAGAATGCACATGGAGCAATCATTGGTGGGAAAAGTCTTGTCCAGTTGGGCCATCACCCCGCCGATGCAGGGGTCCTTTTCCACCAGGTAAACAAAATAGCCTGAATCGGCCAGGTCCAGGGCCGCCTGCATGCCGCCGACGCCGCCGCCCACCACCATTACCGCGCCGATTTTATTTAATTTTTGGGCTTCCACGATGGTTATATCTCTTCAAAGGGGGGTTTCAAGCGGGGAGCGATATGGTGGATAAGCCCCTTTTTTTGGAGTAGAGGTAAGGGGTCCACCAAATGGCCCTCCAACCACGCCTTGACCTTGGGGAACCCAAAGGCCAGGGCGATAAGTTCGGTGAAATAAAAGACCGGTAGATAGTAATCCCGGCCAAATTTTTCGGAAATCCGCTCCTGTGAGAAATCCAGGTTGGCCTGGCACATCTGGCAGGAGACCACGAAACAGTCGGCGCCCGCGGCCAAGGCCCGCTCATAGAGACGCTGCACCAGGGTGTGGATGATGTCCGGGCGGGCCACCGCCA
>VGSO01000307.1 GCA_016874945.1 Deltaproteobacteria bacterium | reverse complement strand
GAAATGGGCCTGGCTAAAGTTGACCATGCCGAAGACGAGCATCAGGCCTAGACCTATCGTAAAGAAACGTTGCATAATCTCCTCCATTTTCACTTTAGATTTTGGCAGGCTCAGCCTGCGGTTTTATGCGGATGTACAGCAGGTTGCATGCACGTGGCAGCATTCCTTCACCGTGTGATTCAAGAAATCCCGTTCATGGGAAACGATCATGTAAGCGATGTCCAAGTTTTGCAGGATATGTATGAGGCGGTGCTTGGTCTGCTCATCCAGACCGGAGGTAGGTTCATCCAGCAGGAGCAACTGGGGCTGCATGGCCAGGACGGTGGCCAGAGAGACCAGCTTTTTTTCGCCCCCGGAAAGCTTGTAGGTCACCCGCTCTTCGAAGCCGTGCAGACCCAGCCGCTCCATGGTCTCCCGGGCGATCCGGATCGCTTCCGCCGGCGACTTCCCCTGGTTCAAGGGACCGAAGGCCACGTCTTCCATGACGGTGGGACAGAATAGTTGATCGTCTGCGTTTTGAAACAACAGGCCCACCTTTTGCCGGACCGCGACAAAATCCTTCTCTTTACTGACTTCTTGCCCGAAGATAACAATTTTGCCCGCCTGGGGACGCAACAACCCCATGATCAGGTGCAGGAGAGTGGTCTTGCCGCAGCCGTTGGGACCGATGAGGCCGATGTGTTTGCCCGGCAAGAGCTGAAAGTTAAAGTCCTGGAACACCGGGCAGGGAGCTCCGGGGTAAGTAAAGGTGATATTTTGCAACTCAATCAATGGTTCATCCATAGCAGTCACACTAACGGCTGGAGTTTAAGATTTGCAGTATTCGGGGATGTTTGAGTGTCAATTCCTCCCCCTGTCCTATGCGTCATTTCGAATCATTTCACCAAAATAAAAAAGCCCTTAAGCACACTGGCTTAAGGACTGCACCCAACTTCTTGGTCCTTAACTTTAGGGATCACCGGATGCCATGCCTCGTGGCAATGAACCCTGGCAGACGGGCAGGTATTCTGACTTCCGGATCGTCCTACTACCTGCGCCTTCCCATCCCGGCGAAGCAGGAAAGTGGCGTTTTGCAGGTTTCGTCCCCGGTTACAGCGGCGGGACCGTGCCGGTTTTGCACCGGCTTCCCTATTAAGCCCAGAGGGCTCCCGTCTACAATTGCATCCAACCATAGCTACCCTATCTTCCGTTGTCAAGAAAAAATCCGGCCTTTTTAATCTCGCCAGAGATCCGGTTAAACCGGGACTCTTTGGGGAAGGCAGACTTGGTCTTAAGCATTTCTATCATTGGTTCATTCCTTGTAGACTTGCCCTATAGGCTGGGCATCCGCCACTCCAAATAGCCAAGAGTCATTAACACGAGCATGGATGCCACCATAAAAACCCCATCGCGGCGCTGCCAGGAAAAGGTCCTCAGGCTGTAAAAGACCCCGTGAAAACCCCGGCACAACATAGCCTGGAAAACGCGGTCGGCCCGGTCATAGCTCCGCACCAGCAGCATGGCCGCCAGGTAGGCGTAGGTGCGATAGGTGTGCAGGTTGGTGCGGGGTTGAAACCCCCGGATCTTGATGGCCTGGACCAGGCGGTGGTATTCCTGTTCAAAGACATACAGATAGCGGTAAGTAAAGAGCAATAAATGACACAACTTGTCCGGCAGGCGCAGATTATGCAGCGCCTGGCCCAGGGTGACCACCGGCACGGTGGCCACCAGGGCGATGAGGGCGATGATAATGGCGTTGGACTTCAGGGTAATCAAGCCGGTATAGATGAGGCCCTGCCGGCTGACGGCCAGAGGTCCGAAGCGCCAAATCACCTCTCCCGGATAGGTCAGCGGCAAGACGACCCAAAGGAAGAAAATGAAGCTGTTCACCACCAGCAACCGGGCGACCACTTTCTTCAAGGGCAGCCGCGCCAGGGCCAGGCAAATCAGGGCCAAGGCCAGCCCAGCCAGAGTAGCGACATAGGTCTGGGCCACGGCCATCAGCACCGCGAAGAGGGCGGCCACAACCACCTTGCCCCGGGGGTCCAGCCGGTGCGCCAAGGAGGCGCCTTCGGAAAAAGGCTCTCCGATGGCGCTCAAGACTCTTTCTTCCTCTTGCTCAGGCAATAAGCCCACACACCGAAGATGCCCAGGATATAACCGATGCCGCCAATGATGTCGGTCAGTGAAGTCCGGTGGATGGTCAATTCGGTGAGCATCTCCTTGACCGGGGCGAGCTGGCGGTCCAGCGCCTGATTCACCACCTCGTCCAAGGTTTGCCGGTCAACGGTGACAGCTTTGGTCTCCGGAGCTACGGGCGCGGGTGCGGTCGCGGCAACGGGAGTCGTGAAAGCATAGATAATCAGAACCAGGAAGACTCCCCGAACCCAGAGATGCGGCTGAGATTGTTTTCGCGAGAACCATTTCTTAGGCATAGATTCTTCCCCACCTTTCCGGGCGGACTTTCTTGAAAAAACGGAAAACACACCGCGCCTTGACGCCTTCGCTGAGCATCACCGGGCCTTGAGCAGAAACTCTCCCCGGTGGCCCATGCTCGCTTCCACGACGATCTTCAGATCAATCTTCTGCGCGGCAACTTCCGGGGGGATTTTGCCGGAGAATTTCCCCTTGTCATCGGTTTCGCCGGTCAACAGGACCTTATCGCTCTTCGCGTCCAGGACCTGGACCTTCCCCTGCTTCACCGGGGTGCTGGGCACAAACTTGCTTTCCGTGTGGATGGTGTCGCCTTCGGTGTAGGCGAAGACCAGGACCCGATGGGCCAGGGCGGGGGTCGTAAAAACACAGATAATCAGAAGCAAGAAGACTCCCTGAACCCAGAGATGCGGCCGAGATTGTTTCCGCAAGAACCATTTTTCACGCATAGATTCCCTCCAACATTTCAGGTTTGACTTTCCTGAGAAACAGGAAAATGAACAGCGTAATGACGCCTTCGATGATCATCACCGGAATATGAGCCAAGAGAGCCATTTCCGCCACTTCGATGAAAGCCTCCCCGGTGGTGATTAAGGCCACGGCCACCAGCAGCCCGCTCAACAAAATGGCGGTGGCCCCGCAAGCCACTGCACCTACCGCGGCGGGGGTACCGGGGCGGCGTAAAAGACCGCGAAAGGCATAAAAGCAGATGACTGCGGGGGCCGCCATAATCACCGTGTTCACTCCCAATACCGTCAGTCCCCCGAACTGGAAGAGCAGGGCTTGCAAGAATAGGGCGATGAGGATGGCGGGTACGGCCATCCAGCCCAGCAGCAACCCCATAAGCCCATTAAGCACCAGGTGCAGGCCTACCGGCCCCACCGGCACATGAATGAGGGTGGCCACGAAAAACGCCGCGGACAGGAGAGCCACCCGGGGGATGGCCTCATAATCTATTTTTTTCAGGCCGATGGCGGTGCCCGCCACCGCCAGGGCAGCCCCACCAGCCAGCACTGCGGGGCTCAGCACTCCTTCGGAAATATGCATGTCTCCCCTTCCTGGATAGTTTGATTCATTAAAGTCGGTCGCACGCCTCTCCGAAATGACCAAAAATAAAAGGCCATGAAAGCACCCTCCTCCGGAAGGGTTACAAGCCTTCATGGCCTTAAAGTTCTTTTATTGGGTAATCGCGTGCCCTGGAGCTTCTTACCCCAGGTAGTTATAGTAAAAGATTTATTTCTCTACACTGCTGTCCGGTAGAAATTACTTGAGATAGCAAGTAAAACAGCCCCAAGACAGCCGATCAATGCTA
>VGSO01000306.1 GCA_016874945.1 Deltaproteobacteria bacterium | reverse complement strand
CCCGGACTTCGCAATCCACCGGGACGTGGGCGGAAACGGGGGTGGAGGTCTTTAAGGTCTCGATATATTCCGGCCGGGGATAGACGGCCGCGGCATACTCCTCCACATCGGTAAAGTTCCGCAGGGTCTGGATGCCTCCCGCGGTGGCGCAGGCCCCCAGGGTCACCAGGACTTTGGAAGTGCGCCGCACCTCCTGGACCAGGTCGGCGTCGTGGAGGGTGGTGATGGAGCCGTCCACCAGGGAAAGATCGTAGGGGCCCCGGACGTGGGACCGGCTGGCCTCCACGAAATAAGCGATTTCCACCGCTCCCGCCAGGGTGACGAGTTCGTCCTCGCAATCGAGCAGCGTGAGTTGGCAGCCATCGCAGGAGGCGAACTTCCAGACCGCCAGCTTGGGTTTCTTTTTGGCCATGCTATGTTGGCTTCCTTCAAAAAGTTCAAGGTTCAAAGTTCAAGGTTCAAAGTTCAAAGTTCAAAGTTCAAAGTTCAAGGTTCAAAGTTACAAGAATGGGGCGCCCCTCCAAGCAAGCACCTTTTCAAATTTACGGGTGAGCCACCGACTCATAAGGGACTACTTAACTAATTGATAATCAATATTTTTAACTGAAACCTAAAACCTGCATCACACCTCCCGCCGATCCAGCCAGTCCTTGACGCGGTCATAACGGAAGACCGGGCCGTCCTTGCAGACAAAGACCGGCCCCAACTGGCAATGGCCGCACATCCCCAGCCCGCACTTCATGTGGCGCTCCAGGGATACAAAGATGCGGTCTTCTTTGAGTCCCAAGTTCAGCAGCTCCCGCACCGTAAAGCGCATCATGACCCCGGGGCCGCAAAGGAAGGCCACGGTGTGGAAGGGGTCCAGCCGGGCCCGGGGGAGGAGTGCGGTGACCACACCCACGTTGGTTTTCCAGTCGCTGGGGGCCGCGTCCACGGTGACATGGACCCGGAGGTCGAAACGGCCCCGCCACCGCTCCAGTTCCCGGCGGTATAGAAGGTCCTGGGGAGTCCGGGCCCCGTAAATGATCTCCACGCTGCCGTAAGCCGCCCGCCGGGAAAGGAGGTAATAGATGGCGGGGCGGAGGGGGGCCAGCCCCAAACCCCCGGCCACCACCAATACGTCGTTTCCTTGAGCTTCCGCCACGGGCCAAAAGGCTCCGAAGGGTCCCCGAACTCCGATGGCGCGTCCCGGTTTCTGATGGCACAAAGCCCGGGTGACGTTCCCCACCTCCCGGATGGTGTGCACTAAGAGGTGGGGCCGGTCGGGGTCGCCGCTGATGGAGATGGGCGCTTCCCCCACCCCGAAGGCATAGAGCATGTTGAACTGTCCCGGGGCAAATATCAGGCCCTCTTCCGGGTTGGGCCGCGCCAGGGTCAGGGTGAAGGTGTCCGGGGTTTCCCGGCGCACATTCTGCACGAGGAACTGGCGCGGCGCCATGGGTTGGGCCGCCGCCGGGTGGATCAATGCATCAAGTGACATCTCCATATTACCGGTCTCCGGTCCCCGGTCTCCGGTCTTCATTTTCCATACATATCCATAATCTGTAGCTTGGTGACCCGGAACTGCACCGCCAGATAATGGGCATAGCGCTTCAGGAGCTCATAGCCCAGCTCGTGATCCTGCTGGCATTTCTCCAGCAGACACAATACATCCAGGCCCACGGCCCGGGTGAGTTCCATGGCCCGGGCGTCCAGGTGCCAGTGATAGGGCTTCAGAAATCCCAGCCATCCCAGGACGTCTCCGTCACCCAGGGTCTGAATGGTCACCGGCCCGCCCCGGTGGCGGTAAATCTCCACCGCCACCCTGCCGTGATGGATCACGAAGAATTGTTTGGCCTCCTCGTTTTCGTGACACAGGAACTGGCCGGCGTTGAAAGTCACCCGGGCGGCGCAAGGGGCGATGAGCCTGAGAAACCTGGGAGCCAGGCCCTGGAAAAAAGGGTGGGCCGCCAGCAAAGCTTCAAGGTCTTCCATGGGCTTCTCCTTTTAGAGACCTCGGTGAAACTCAATTCGGTCAAGTAGAGGCGCAATTTATTGTTTCCATGACAAGGGGCGGATAAATCGCGCCCCTACGGGTTCTCACTTTCCCCAATGGCCCGGACTTCTTCAGTGAGGTCAATGCCCACGGGGCACCAGGTGATGCAGCGGCCGCAGCCCACGCAGCCAAAGCAGCCGAATTGGTCCACCCAGGTGGCCAGCTTGTGAGTCAGCCACTGGCGGTAGCGGGACCGGGGGGAAACCCGGACGCTGCCCCCGTGGAGATAAGAGTAATTCACGCTGAAGCACACGTCCAGCCGCCGCCAGCGCTGGGCGATCTCGCCCGTGAGATCGGTAACGTCCTCCATCGTATGGCAAAAACAGGTGGGGCAGACCCAGGTGCAGTTGCCGCAGGTGAGACAGCGGCTGGCCACGTCGTCCCACCGGGGATGTTCATAATTGCGGTAGAGCAGTTCTTTCAGACCCCGGGTCTGAACGAACCGCCCCATTTGGTTTTCAGCTTGTTTAATCCGGTCTTCTGCGGCTTGCCATTCTTCCGGAGCCGCCGGACGGTGGGGGATTTCCCCCAGAACCGCGCCCCCCTCTTCCGTCCCCGCTTCCACCAAGAAATAATGAGGCCCATTTGGAGAAACGACTTCCGTCAGCGCCAAATCGAACCCCGGGGCGGCCCGGGGACCCGCGCCCATGGAGGCGCAGAACCCGGTCCCGCAGGCATGGCCGCAGTTTACCGCCACGATGAAGGCCCCCAGTCGACGCTGGCCATAAGTGGGATCGACATAGGCCCCTTCCAGGAAGACCTTGTCCTGCACCTGGATGGCCGTCAGGTCGCAGGGGTGGACCCCGATGAAGGCGTAGCGGGGGTGGTCTTCTTCCCGGGGCATAAACTCAAAGCCGCCCCTGGTCCGCCGGGCCTGCCACAGGAGTTGGCGGGGGGGGAACAAAAAGGACTTCCAGGAGTGCTGGCCCACGCCGTAGCCGAAAAGGGCCTGGTCTTCCCGGGGCTGGAGGCGGAAAGAGCCCGGAGCCTGCCAATCCCGCCAGCCCCGGGGGAGGTCTTCAACCCCGTGGAGGGGGCCGTAAACCAGGTCCCCCCGGCGGAGCGTCGGTCCCATCAGTTGGCAACCACGGCGGATTAAGGCTTCCAGCAGATAAGGGAAGTCCTGACGGGCCACCATGGCAGGAAAGCCTTTGGACAAGGGTTCAGGCATATTCTATAAACTCGGCGCTGGAGGGGAATATGTAACGCCTTTCAACATGCAGCTCAAATTAACACAAAGTCAACGAGGGGGGAAGAGTCACGGCCCACGATAAAGCGAGGAAAAGAAAAATCTGCCGCCTGAAAAACAACCGGGACCGTCACTTATCACCTGACGGTGCAGTAAAGGCCGGTGGGGAGGCGCAGACCCAAGGCGGCACAAATTTTCGACTGGGCGGCGTCAGAAAAAGGAAGCGGGCTGGCCAGCCCGCTCCTTATTTCTGAGGTGGGGGGAGGCCAAAAGCAAAGCTAAGAGATTAAGTGGGAAGGACGGTTGGCCAACCGCCCTTGTTCCCCAGTGGATATTCCATGTTTAGAAGGTAACGATGATGGATGCGCCCCCCACGAAGTGATTGGGTTTCTGGTCCCAGGAAAGCCCTCTGATGACCGCGGTGGAATCGCCCCCCAGGGCGTACCAATACATCACCCTGGGGGCGAATTTCACATATTTGCCCAGGGGGATGTTGAGGGTGGCCATC
>VGSO01000305.1 GCA_016874945.1 Deltaproteobacteria bacterium | reverse complement strand
AAGTTAATATCCATCATGGAAAATATCCAGTCATGGCGCGAAAAATCTATCCGCAGACTTTGCCTTCAGCCTAATAATTGGTGGGGCGGGCCTCCGCGCCCGCCCAAAATTGCTAACCGGAATTGCCGGCTTAAGCTGAATATGAAGAACCTGACAAATTGGAATAATTCCTAAGAGACGGACCTTGGCTCGACAAAAACGGCCAAATAAGACCGGGATGGTTTGGCGGGCACGGACCCCGCCCCGCCAATAACCAGAATAACATAAGAAAAATACCTAAAACCTAAAACCTGACACCTGACACCTGACACCTGCCTTCCCTTGACCCGCGGCGGAAATATTGATAGCTTTCCGGCATGTCGGTGCAAATCGTTTGCCTGGGAGCCGTGAACCTGGACCAGCGCTTCGAAGTTATGGACCTGGACCCTTTTCTCCAAGCCTGGCCGGAATTATCCCCCGGCGGAGAAGCCGCCTTGAACCTCGAGGAAGAAATTAGACTCCGGGACCTGCTGGGCCGCTACGGCCGGCCCGCAGGGCGGTGGGGCGGCGGCCAGGCGGCCAATGTGGCCTTTGCCCTGGCCCGCATGGGCCTCGACACCGCCCTGGTGGGCCGGGTGGGAGCCGATGAAGACGGCCGATTTCTCCGGGAAGGGCTGGAGGGGGTTAATCTGGATCATCTGACGGTCCAGGGCGCCAGCGGCCGGGCTTACATCCTGGTGGACCCTTCCGGGGAACGCACCATCCTGGTGGCCGCCAATACCAACGACGAGCTGGCGGGAGAGGACATCCCCTGGAATTTCCTGGCCCAGGCCCGGTTTATCCACCTCACTTCCTTTGTGGGTGAAGGACCTTTGGCGGTTCAGAGCCAGGTGGCCATGCGGTTGGGGGATAAGGTTTCCATCACCCTGGACCCGGGGGAGCTTTACGCCCGGCAGGGCTGGCCGGCCCTGGTGGATATCCTGGATCACGCCGAGGCCATTTTGGTCACGGAGCGAGAATGGCAGTTCCTGGGGGGCAAAATGCTGGGCCATCCCCCCTGGGCGCCGCCTTTTATCCTCATCAAACGGGGAGACCAGGGGGCGCGCCTGATCACCCCGGTGACCTTTTATGATTTTCCCGCCGAAGAGGTTCCCAGGGTAGTGGACACCCTGGGCGCGGGAGACGTATTCGCTGCGGGATACCTGGCCGCCCGGGTGCACGGACTGACTCCCCCCTGGGGGGCCCGACTGGGCAACCGGGCCGCGGCTTTCAGCCTCATGGGCCCGGGCCGGGAACATTATCCGGACCGCAAGTTCCTGGAAAAACAACTGGAGTGGATGGGGTGACGATGTTTAGCTTCGGCTGGTTTTCCAGCGGCCGGGACCAGGCGGCCATTGACCTGTTCGCGGCCGCCTGGGAGCGCATGGAGTCCGGGTTCATTCCCGGCCGGATCGCTTACGTGTTCTGCGACCGGGCGACCGGGGACAGCCCCGCTTCGGATAAATTTCTGGCCGAGGTCAAGGCCCGGGGCATTCCCCTGGTCATCCATTCTTCCCGGGAACTGCGTCAGAGGATTAGCCGCCGGGCCCCCGGCCTGGACGCGGCCCGGGAGGCTTTTGACGCCCGGGTGATTGAACGGCTCCGGGGCTTCGAGGTCCAGGTGGTGGTGCTGGCCGGGTACATGCTCATCGTCAGTGTCTTGCTGTGCCGCACCTTCCTCTGCCTCAACCTCCATCCCGCGGTCCCCGGCGGGCCAAAGGGAACCTGGCAGGAGGTGATGTGGCGGCTAATGGCTTCGGGCGCCAAAGAAGCCGGGGCCATGATGCACCTGGCCACCCCGGAACTGGACGAAGGCCCGCCGGTGGCTTATTTCCATTTTCCCCTTACCGGGCCGGATTTCGGTCCCTTGTGGGAGCAATTTTCCCAAAAGCTGAAAAAACACCCCCTGGCCGAAATTCAGGCCCGGGAAGGCGAGGCCGAACCCCTGTTCGCCCGCATCCGGGCCGAGGAACTGCGCCGGGAGTTTCCCCTCATCCTGCTCACCTTGAAAAACCTGGCCGAAGGCCGCGTGCGCTTGACGCCGCAAGGGGCGGAGATGGAGGAAAAACCAATTCCCGGCGGCCTGGACATCACCGCCCAGGTGGAGGAGTTTTTGAAGCGGTCAGCAGCCAGCGGCCAGCAGCCAGGAGAATAAATCTTCAGCCTGCGCTTTCCCTGGCGGCTGGCGGCTGGCGACTGACTGCTCAAATTATGTTTTGGCTTACCTTTTAAAAAGTTCCTTAAGGAGATCCAATGCGCGCTATTCAACTGGACACCGACCTGGAAGGCCCGCTGGCCTTGAACGACAACGCCTTCGAGCTGTGCCGGGAATTCATCCAACCCCAGGGAGCCAAGTTTTTCAAGCAGGTGAGCCGTTATGACGACTACCTGGCGGACCTGGTGAAACAGCCGGGTTACAAGGCCGGGGACACCCTGAAGTTCATCCTCCCCTTTCTAAAAGCTTATGGCGTCACCAATGAACAGATTCGGGAATTTTCCAATAAAACCATCAAGTTGGTGCCCGGGGTGGAAAAGACTTATGGATTTCTCCGCCGCCAGGGTTTCCCCATCTTTGCCATCAGCGCCAGTTACCGCCAGTTTGCCGAAGCCGTGGGTAAAAAACTGGGGTTTGACGCGGCGCACCTGTTCTCTACGGAATTGGACCTGGATAAATACGTCCTGGCCGCGGCCGAGGCGGAAGAGCTGCGGCGGTTGCAAGAGGAAATCGCCGCCGCCCCGGAAATCGAGCTGCCCCCGGAGGCCGCTTCGTTGGAAGACCTGCCGGAGCCGGTCCGGGAAGCCCTGGCCCTGTGTGGTCGGACTTTTCAGGAAGCGGTCCCGGGGATGGACATCGGGCGGATTTACCGGGAAGTCAACGTGGTGGGCGGAGGGGAAAAGGTCCAGGCTATGGAAGAGAGTCTGGCCCGCACCGGGGTCAAAATGGCCGACGCCATGTACGTAGGCGACAGCATCACCGACGTTCAGGCCTTCCACACCGTGGGGGCCGCCGGGGGCCTGGGCCTTTCCTTCAACGGCAACCATTACGCGGTGAACGCCGCGGAGGTGGTGGTGGTGGCCGACAGCGCCTGGCCCGTGGCCCTGCTGGCCTGCGTTTTCCGCCAATGGGGCAAGGACGGCGTCCTGGAACTGGCCGCCCCGGAATCCCCCGACAAGCCCCGGACGATAGTGCTCCCCGATGCGGTCATCGAACCCATTGCCCGGGGGCTGCACGGGCGGGGTTTCAACCTGTACCTGTCCAGTCACCCCGACCTGAAGCGCATCATCAAAGAGAGCGCGGAAATGCGGGTCCGTCTCCGGGGCGGAGCCGTGGCCGAATTGGGATAGGGGGGGTCAGGTTTCAGGTTTCAGGTTTCGTGTTTCGTGTTTCAAGTTTCGAGTCTTCATTTGATGACTTATACCGAGTTGCGATCAAACGAGTAGAATTGTCATTCTGAGCGCAGCGAAGAATCTAGATTCTTCACTCCGCTTCGCTCCGTTCAGAATGACAAACTCAAAATTACCTCTTTGAGCGCAACTTGGTATTAGCCCTGAAAACAATTTTACGGGATAACCAGAGGAAGCAAACTTGTCCCTAAGAGAGAGGGACTGCAAACCGGAAAAAATCATAGTAGCACAGCGCGGCCTTGAGGCCGCAACCAAAGTAAAAAATTGCGGGCGTTTTCCTCTTGTTGTATGTTTCGGTTTTGCGATCCAGAAACTTGCCAA
>VGSO01000304.1 GCA_016874945.1 Deltaproteobacteria bacterium | reverse complement strand
TAAACCGCAGCACTACCCGGTCGGACCGGGTGCCGTAAGGAATCCGGGCGTTGTCCCCCAGATACAGATAGTCGTACTGCGGCAGCAGCTGCAAGAACTCCCGCAATACCACCAGCCCCCCGAATCCTGAATCAAAGACGCCGATCATGGTTGAAAGTTTTGAGTTTCGAGTTTCAAGTTTCGAGTCTTATGAAAAAAGACATTTCTGTATAACAATTGACTTCGTTGGGGTGACCCGGGGTGTGCCCCAAAAGCTCCGATTAATGAGTGTCGAGCCTTGCCCCACAAATCAAAAACTAAAAACTTGAAACTCGAAACTAAAAACTTGCTCTACTCCGACAATCTAAGCAGCGTGCCCCGCTGGTAGGCGGATTTTAAAGTGTACCAGAGCAGGGCGTAGCTGGCTAGGAGGTATATCACACTTTGGGAGAAGCCGTAAAGGAGGGGGTGGGCGGAGTAAGCCGGAAAGCCGTAGAAGTGGCGGAAATATTCCAGGAAATAGGTGAGGGGTATAATTTGGGCCAGTTCCCTGGCCCCGGGGGGGAGAACCTCCACCGGATAGTACAAGCCGCACAGCAGCAGCATGAGGTAGGAGAAGGCCCAGGCCGCCACTTCCGCCCGTTGGCCGAAGCGCAGCACCAGGGCCAATACCACGGCGCCGACAATGGCGGCGTTCAAGAACATCCCGGCAATAAAAATCAGCAGACCTCCCCAGCCGGGCCGGGAGAGGTCCATCTGGAAAAACCACATGCTGAACAAACCCATGATGACAAAGACCAGAAGCCCCCGGGCCAGGCCCACCAAGCCGGAGCCGGCCAGGATATGGGAAAGGCGGATGGGAGCGATGAATTCGTGCCGCAGGCTCTTGGCCCACACGGAGTAGAGGAGGGCGTAAGACAGGTCCAACTGGGCGATCTGGATGGTGTTCATGGTCACCGCGCCGATGAGGATGAAAGTCACGGTTTCCGGGTCCAGTTTGAGAAAACGGGTGAGGAGGCCCACGGAAAAAATGGCCACTCCGGGCCAGAACAGCATTTCGAAGATCGCGAAGACGTTGCGCCGGTTCACCAGGGCATTGCGCACCGCGAAGGCCCAGATCTTCCGGAGGTCAGTGGGTAATCTCATGGTAAATCTCGGTTAAGTCCACTTCTTTGACCCGCACCTGGGCCACCGCCTGGCGGGTATGGGCCACGGCTTCCAGGATGGCCGCCAGCCGCTCCTCCGCCCGGTCCACCCGGAGTTCCACCCGGTCCGGTTGGAGCCGGTGGGCCAGCACTCCGGGAAGGCGGGCATAGTCCAGGGCGGGAAGGCCGTCCCGGAACACAATGGTAAGGTGGTCTCCCAGCCCCAGGCGGCGCTGCAGCTCCGGGATGCGGCCCCGGGCCAGCAGCCGGCCTTGTTTCAGGAACCCCACCTCGCCGCAGAGCATCTCCGCTTCCCGGAGATTGTGGGTGGTAAGCAGAATGGTAAGGCCCGTTTCCCGGTTGAGGCGCAGGATCTCCTCCCGGATAAGCTGGGCCATATCCGGGTCCAGACCGGTGGTGGGCTCATCCAGGAACAGCAATTCCGGGGTGTTGATCAGGGCCTTGGCCAAAGCCAGGCGCTGCTTCAGTCCGGTGGACAGCCGCTCAAACGTGACCCGGCGGTGCTCCGCCAGGTCGAACAACTCGATGAGTTCCGCGACCCGGGCGCGCAAAGACCGGCCTCCCAGGCCGTAGAGGCGGCCGTAAAACCGGAGATTCTCCTCCACCGTGAGGCACCAGAGAAAGTGGGCGCCGGTGGCCGCCAAGTTGATGCGTTCCCGGAGCCGGTTGGCTTCTTTGACCGCATCCAGCCCCAGGACCCGGGCCCGGCCCTTATCGGGGTGCAGCAAAGTGGCCAGGATGGAGATGAAGGTGGTTTTACCCGCGGCGTTGGGTCCCAGGATACCGAAAATGGCCCCATGCTCCACTTCCAGGTCCACATCATGGAGCACCTGTTTTCGGGGGCCGAAGGGCCGGTCCCGGAAGGATTTGCAGATTCCTTGGGCGACGATGGCGGGCATTAGTTTTGAGTTTTGAGTTTAAAGCTGCCCTCGTGGCCAGCGGCCAGTTGCAGCCAGCCGTTGGGTTCTGGCCTTTAATATTTATCAGCCGGGTATCAAATACTTTAAGATTACCAGATAGCCTCAGCGTCTCAAAGACTTTCTGTATCTTGAATGGGATAGCGAACCCGAAGCTGCCTTCTTGAAACTTGAAACTTGAAACTCGAAACTGACCATTGTCAACTGACGTTGCAAAGTCCCTTTATTTACGCTAAATTAGCATCTATGGGAACGCAAGACCGCATCGTCAACCCCAGGCGGCAGGTGGAGGACGCGGGTCTGGAAGTGGGCCTCCGGCCCCGGTCTCTGTCGGAGTTCGTGGGTCAGCTGGAGGTGCTCCGCAACCTGGAAATCGCCATCGCGGCAGCCCGGGCCCGGGGCGAGGCGGTGGACCACATCCTGGTGCACGGGCCCCCGGGCCTGGGAAAAACCACCCTGGCCTACATCATCGCCCATGAAATGGGCGGCGGCATCAAGACCACCTCGGGGCCGGTGGTGGAGCGGGCGGGAGATTTGGCGGCCCTACTCACCAATCTGAAACCCCTGGACGTATTGTTCATCGATGAAGTCCACCGCCTGCCCACGGTGGTGGAGGAAATTCTCTACCCCGCCATGGAGGACTTCCGCCTGGATTTGATCATCGGGCAGGGCCCGGGGGCGCGCTCGGTAAAATTGGAACTGCCCCGGTTCACCCTGGTGGGAGCCACCACCCGGGCCGGGCTGTTGACCCCGGCCCTGCGGGACCGGTTTGGGTTGATGTTACGGGTGGATTTTTACCCGCCGGAGGATTTGGTGCACATCACCCGCCGGGCCGCCCAAGTGCTGGGGGTGGATATTGAAGAAGAGGCGGCCTGGGAAATCGCCCGGCGCTCCCGGGGCACCCCCCGGGTGGCCAACCGTCTCTTGAAGAGGGTGCGGGATTATGCCCAGGTGAAGGGCGACGGCCGCATCGTCCGGGAGATGGCGGACGCCGCCCTCATTATGCTGGAGGTGGATCAACTGGGGTTGGACCGCATGGACCGCCAGATTCTGCGCCTCATCCTGGAGAATTACGACGGTGGGCCGGTGGGTCTGGGAACCCTGGCCGCGGCCCTCTGCGAAGAAGAAGACACCCTGGAAGACGTCTATGAACCCTATCTCATCCAGAGCGGCTTCCTCCAGCGCACCCCCCGGGGCCGGGTGGCCACCGCCCGGGCCGCAGAGTATTTTGGCATGGCGGCCAGGAAAGGGATAAACCCCAAACTTTTTTAATCCACAGATTTCACAGATGGCACAAATGTTAAAAGAAATTAAGGAAGATACAAAAGACCCTAAGACTTACGCCATTATAGGGGCGGCCATGGAAGTGCATCGTCAATTGGGATGTGGATTTTTGGAAGCCATATACCAAGAAGCCTTGGCACTGGAATTTACAACACGAAGTATTCCTTACCGGCGTGAGGTAGAATTGCCGGTTTTCTATAAAGAGCAACAGCTTAAAGCAAACTATAAAGCCGATTTTATCTGCCATGATTCTATCATCGTTGAATTAAAGGCATTATCGAAACTGAGCGGCTTGGAGGAATCGCAAATAATCAATTATCTAGTTCCCATCCGAAAAGGCGTCAATTTATGTTGGTGTATTGGCGTCGGGAGACAATTTGGGGCCGACGCCGGTTTAATCAAATGTTATGAGAACAAATCTGGCGGTTAGCCGGGCATCT
>VGSO01000303.1 GCA_016874945.1 Deltaproteobacteria bacterium | reverse complement strand
AATTTTTTAGCCGTTGTTTTTTTTACAGCAAGAGCGGGTTCGTCCCGCAAATACGAGGATTGGGGCCGGTTAGCCACTATGGCGCAATGGGTTCATCCCATCATTGATGAAAATGCAGCCAGTTTTTTACTATGGTTAGTATCGGCATATCTTCCCCAATCTTTATTTTTTTAGTTTTATTATTAAGTTAGCAATTAAACTACCCGCCACTAATCCGCTATCGCGGTTGTAGTGGGGGTTTCGCGGTTCAGTGACAACCGCGGCCTACGGGCCTGGCCACTAGAAGGGCAATGCACAGGCAGGCCATATCCGGCTCAAACCGGAATAACTCTTTCGTGATCCAAACCGTCTGCCAACCGTTTTTCTTCTTGAAATTTGGCCGCTTGGCCAGCCCTTTATAGTAACTTTTTATTGACTAGCGATCTTTGGGCTTTTAAGAAAGCATTAACATCGGCATGCAGCAAATCATCTATAATAGAAAGATCTAAAGTTATTACGGCAATGGGCTGCTTATCCAAAGAAGGACTTTTATACATTTTATCGACTTTAATGATCTGTGATCTGAGTTCTTCATCAGAGTAAAAAAAGACATTGTAAATCCATTTGCGACGACACTTCCGGTAATAAACTAATCTGCTATCACTTTCGTATTCAATCGATTCACTTGTCGCATCGCACAGAATGACCATGAATTTATTAATAAGAGAAGATATTTTGGGTTGGCCATTAGAATCATTCCCCTTCAAAAATGGATCAGCAACTACTTCCTTGATCGTGCTATACGACCACCCGGAACCCGCCAAAGCAGTAACAACTGCAATTTGGCGAAGATGCGCAAGGCTGTACTTTCGGTGTATTCCGCGGTGATCGGCAAAATCAACTTCGGAATCAACAACATTTTCTTTGGCGAGTGCTATTAGAGTTCTTGTCGGAAGAAAATTTAAAATCAAATTAACTTCTCTTTGGGTGAAAAATTCTTTTTTGTAAGAAAATTTTTGCATAAATCACCAATCCTTTGCTACGCGGGTTTCCGGGGCCTGACAATCCCGAGCCTGGTAGTGAGCCGGGCAAGGCCGGGGAAATGCACAGGCGTAAGTTCAATATTTTCGCCTTACTAGTGCATCTTCTCATTCTGCTCCCGCTGTTGGCGGTTTTCCGCCAGGAGGAGCCGGTAGTCCTCCCCGGACAGTTCCACCACCTCGCCCATGGCCAGCAGGCGGGACATGAACCGGTCCCCGTACGACATGGCCATTTGGCCCACGTCCAGGTTGCTGGTGATGACCGTGGGCAGGGTGTAGGAATAGCGCAGGTCCAGGATGTCGTAGATGCCCTGGAGGGTGAAGTCGGTGAGGGCTTCGGCCCCCAGGTCGTCCAGGACCAGAAAACGCTGATCCTGGCCCAACCGCCGGATCAGGCTGTCCTCCGGCTCGAAGGCGGAGGCGCTGCAACTCTGGCGCAACTGCCGCACCAGGGTGCCGGCGCGCTGGAACCAGGCCCCGGTGGAACCGTGGGCGATGATCCACTCCCGCAGGTAGGCCACGGCCAGGTGGGTCTTGCCGGTGCCGCACGGCCCCAGCAGCGCCGTTGGGCGGCCTTGCGGCTTCCAGCCGGTGTAATTCTCCAAAGAGCAGTCCAGGTAGCGGGGCGGCACCCCGGCGCCGGCCATAAGTTCCCTGATCTGCTGCTGCCGTTGCCGGCGCTGCTCCTCCCGGGCCGCGAGCTTGACCTGCTCCCGGCGCTCCTGCTCTTCGGCCTCGCAGGCCGGGCAGAGGGCCGGCGCCAGCACGGTGCCGGTGAGCGGGTTGACATATCCTGCCAGTGCCCGGCCACAGAGGCGGCAGGAACGCTCAAGCTGGCGCGCCGTCTCCGGGTTGCACCTCCGGGCCGGCGCGGTTTCCGGCGACAAGGCTGGAATATTTGCCGAGCTTGGCTCCGGTGGGTTGGTTTCCCGCGGCAATGGCGGGCTTTTTGCCGGTTTGGAAGTCCTTGTCATAATTTCCCTCGACTATTTTCATGAGGTTGTTTTCACTGCCGATTACGAAATCGAAGGTCAGCCAGGGGCGGCCCTTGGCTTGCAAGTCCCGGACCTTTTCCAGGAGCCCCCGCCACCACTCGGGGGCATCCCGCTGCCGCAGCCGGACCGCGGCTTTCTTGCGGCGGATATCGGTGAGCTTCTGCACCTGGGGCCGGCAGCCCAGTTCGTTCCACAACGAGGCCAAATCCGACGGCCCGAATTTGGGCGAAGAGGGGTTGCCAATTTTTTCTTCTGGTTGTGTTTTTTTGTCCTGGTTTGAAACAGGAGGTTCCGGTTCCGCGGCGGCGGTCGGCGGCGCGGTTAAGTCGCCTGGTTCGCTGCCTGACTCTTGTTCAAAATCGGCGCGCGGCGCGGACGCGTCGCCGTCCGGCGGAGCCGAGGCGGCGACACCCCCGCTAGGGGGTACTTTGATCTGTTCTGTTCTGTTCTGCTCTGGGGGCGTTACATTTTCGTTACCGTAACGGTCATGTAACGTTTCATTGCCGTTACCGTCACGATCTGGAATCGTTTCACTACCGTTACTCCGAAAGTGAATAGTTCCATTGGAATCTTCTTTCTTTAATCTTTCTCTATGCTTGCGAACTCTTTCCTTGGAATCGTCGGACTCAAATTGCCGCTCGGAGAATGAAAGGAAGCGTATAAAGCCGTTTTCAAAAGAAATGAGCTTCAAACTCGTCATGGTCTGTAATGTAGATTCTAGTAACTCAGAAGATGCCAAACCAACTTCGGTGGCTAGCTCCGGCAAGGTAAAGGGTTCTTCTGGAACGACATAAATCAAGCCGTTATCATCAGTTTCGAAAGCAAGTTCTAGGAGCGGATAGAAAATCCACCATGATTCGGGACATCGCTGCCGCAGTATCCTGATTTTCCGGTGATGCCTTGTCCCGGCATACAGTCTGCCCCATGTTTTGCCCATATTGACTCCTGCCTACTGATTCTTATCATCCTTTAACTCAATGGTTTCATTGATTAATTCCTCAAAAGTGATCAAGCCGCCGGTTGCTGTGACGATCTTGGCAATGCTCGCCGGACTTAGACCTCGCTTCCGTTTGAGGAAGTTAGAAAGAGACGGCTGGGGCACGCCAGCTTGGCGCGCCAACTCAGTTTGGGTCGAATATTTTCTGAGGTATTCGCGGAGGGTCATGATCAATAATATATCAATTGGTATGATAATTGTCAACATTTAAATTATATATATATGTTTTGTTATTTATTTTGGTTATTTGCTATTATTGGTAAATGGAATCGAGGCGTCATCCAGTTACCGATATAATCCACGACAAAATTATCAGGGCTATAATTGATGCCCAGTCTCGTGGCTATTCACTTGAAAAAATTGCACTTATGTGCGATTTAAACCAACCGATGTTATCTGGTTTGCTGAAACAACCAGGGGAATATGGCTATAGAGGCTCGCGAATTACGCTGAACACGGTAATCAAGCTGTGGACCGGGCTCGGCAAGCCTTTAAGCGAACTGTTCGAGGATGTGGTAAATGTCGAACCGGCAGGTAAGATCTTGAATATTGCGAAGATTCTGGAAACCGAAAAGAAGGTTTTGGAATTTGACCTTAAGGTGATGAATACGATAATGGGGCGCCGGGCCGTCTCTCCCAAAAAACTGGATCAGGTTAAGGAATTGATGGTCGGCGTGGAAAAACTATTGGATTCGGTTACTCAAGCATTGAAACTACTGAAAGAGTACCAAGCGAGTATTGAAGCTGCCCCCCAATCCTCCCCGGCAGCAGCATCACGAAAGACCAAACCCAGGAAGCGCCGG
>VGSO01000302.1 GCA_016874945.1 Deltaproteobacteria bacterium | reverse complement strand
TCCAGCACCGTGTCCCGGCCCTGGCTGGTGACGGTGGTTTTGAAGTTGCCCACGAACCCGGTGACCTGGGTGACCTCCGAGTTCATATGGACCTGGATTTTGGGATGGCCGGTAACCCGCTGGATGAGGTCGTCCAGGTAAGGCTTGACCGGTTCGCCTCTCCAGGTATGGTTCAATTTGAGGGCGTGTCCCCCCAGGAAGTCCTTCTTTTCCACCAGATACGTCTGGTAGCCCTGATCCGCCAGCCCCAGGGCGGCTTCCATGCCGGCGGCGCCGCCGCCGATGACCAGCCCCGCCTTGGTGACGGGCAGGTCGAACTCCGCCAGGGGCGGCTGCAGGGCCACTTTGGCCACGGCCATGCGCACCTGGTCCTTGGCCCGCTGGGTGGCCTTTTCCGGCAAGTTCATGTGCACCCAGGAACCCTGGTCCCGGATGTTGGCCATTTCAAAGAGGTACTTGTTCAGCCCCACTTCGGTGATGGTCTCCTGGAAGGTGGGTTCGTGGGTGCGCGGCGTGCAGGATGCCACCACGATGCGATTCAGCTTATGTTCCCGGATGCGCTCCTTGATGAGCTCCTGGGCGTCCTGGGAGCAGGCGAACAGGCTGTTCTCCACGTACTCCACATAGGGGAGGGTCTTGGCGTAGTCCCGCAGCGCCTCCACGTCCACCACGCTGGCGATGTTGATGCCACAGTGGCAGACAAAGACGCCGATGCGGGGTTCTTCCTGGGTCACGTCCCGCTCTTCGAAGACGGGCTTCTTTCGGGCCAGGGCGTAACGGGCCGGGGCCAACAGTTCGCTCACCGCCGCGGCCGAGGCCGAAGCCTCCATCACCGACTGGGGAATGTCCTTGGGCCCCTGTAAGGCGCCGCACACATAAATGCCCGGCCTGCTCGTGGAAACCGGCATGAACGAAGAGGTCGCGGCAAACTGGTTGTCCCCCAAATCAACCTGCAGCGTCTGGGCCAGTTCTTTCACCTGGGGGTCCACTTCCATGCCGATGGAGAGGACCACCAGATCGAAGACTTCGGTGAGGACCTGGCCATCTTCCATGAGATAGCGGATGGCCACGTCTTCGGTGCCCGGGACCGGGTCCACGGAGTGCACCCGGGAGCGGATGAACCGCACCCCGAACTCGTCCCGGGCCCGCCAGTAGTACTTTTCAAACTCTTTCCCCATGGTGCGCATGTCCATGAAGAAAATGGCGGCGTCCAGGGGTTCCTTGCTGTGCTCCTTGGCGATGATGGCTTCCTTGATGGCATACATGCAGCACACCGCGGAGCAGTGGCTATTGTCGCAATGGTTCAGATCCCGGGACCCGACGCACTGGAGCCAGGCGATTTTCTTAGGCTCTTTGTGGTCCGAGGGGCGCACCAGGTGGCCGGAAAAAGGGCCGGCGGCGGCCAGGATGCGCTCCAATTCCATGCTGGTAATGACGTTGGGATAGGAGGCGTAGTGGTAGGCGGCATACCGCGTCGGGTCATAGGGCTTGAAACCCGAAGCCAGAATGACTGCGCCCACCTTAATTTCCCTTTCCACGTCCACCTGGGAAAAATCGACGGCCCCGGTGGGGCAGAACTTTTCGCAGGCCTTGCACTTGCCGCCCTTTTTGAAATAGAGGCAGGTGGACCTTTCTATGACATACTTGGAGGGTATCGCCTGGGGGTAGGACAGGTAGGCGGACTTCCGCTTGGCCAGGCCCTCGTTATACTCATCGCGGACTTTCTTGGGACATTTCTCGGCGCAGATGCCGCAGGAGATGCACTTGGCCATGTCGATATAGCGCGCCTGTTCGAGCACTTTAACCGAGTAATTGCCCGGCTCGCCGCTGAGGCCCAGGACCTGCGCGGGAGCCAACATTTCAATGTTAATGTGCCGGCCGACCTCGACCAGCTTGGGAGAGATAATTCACATGGCGCAGTCATTGGTGGGGAAGGTCTTGTCCAGCTGCGACATTACCCCGCCAATGGCTGGCCTTCTCTCCACCATGTACACCAGGTATCCGGAATTGGCCAAATCCAAAGCGGCCTGCATCCCGGCGATCCCGCCGCCCACGACCATGACCGCGCCTACCGGCTTGTTTCCCTGTTCTGGTTTCATAGATTCACCCATACAAATTTTTCTTTATATCCACTAGCTTAACCAAATTTTGTGAGAAATTCAACAAACACGAGCAAACTTCCTGCCCGCATTATTCGGGACTATCGTGCTTTATAAAACATAGGGGAAGTCTCCGTCAAGAAAAAATCCGCCTATCTTCGGACGTCGCGGGCCGGGGAGAATGAAAATACATAATTAATGACTTAACATACTTAAATACTTATGCTTTTTGGTGGTTGCCCCCGCGGCCGGAAGTTATGTTGAGCACAGGCGCCGGGCGTCAGGTTTCAGGTTTCAGGTTCCGGGTTCCAGGTTCCAGGAAAAAACCCGGACAGCCGGGCAGGGCCGACTTTTAAGCTCCCGGCGATTACCCCCGGTTTCCCGGCGGAAGCTGGAAGACGGGGAATAATTAAGGAAAAACTCCGGTAAAAGCCGGTGCTCCTATTGGCAAGTCTTGGCACATCTTTAAAAAATTGGGAGTGTCAACCTAATACCAATTCGCATTCAAAAGGCAATAAAATGTAGGGGGCGAACCTCGTTTTCGCCCATCATTTTAGGGCGAATACAAGATTCGCCCTTACGGAAAAAAATTATGTTAGATGACGAATTGGTATACGATAGGTGAACCATAATTTCATGACTTACTGAATTCTGGTTCCCAAGCTGGAGCTTGGGAACCAGAAATGAAGCAATCCACCGCCTGACCAATCTTAATTTAACACTCCCAGAATTTTTTCCTTTGTGCTCTTGTAATGGTGTGATAAAAATAATTATGGGCTTTCCTAAATCCGCCCAAAGCTTCGGGCTCTTTATTTCTTTAAAAAAGGAATTTTTAGGGGGCCTAAATATTTTAAGTTGACTTTCCTTCCCGCCCGACTATATTATAGCGGCAGAAAGGAGTTTGGGCGGCTTTTTCTCGTTTATGCGACGGGGGGGAAAGCCGGGTATCTACCATTAAGAGGAGGAAGGAGCATGCGTTCTAAACTGGTGGTAGGGTTGATCGTGGCGTTGGCCGCAGTCTTTTTCGTCTCTTCCATCGCCCTGGGTCAAGCT
Source organism: Deltaproteobacteria bacterium (assembly GCA_016874945.1). Taxonomy (GTDB): domain Bacteria; phylum Desulfobacterota; class Desulfobaccia; order Desulfobaccales; family 0-14-0-80-60-11; genus VGSO01. The sequence continues at coordinate 679 of VGSO01000302.1, read as the reverse complement.
AAGGGAGGCGCCAAACTGTTGTGCGTTTCCAAACAGGAACTCAAGGGGGAGGAAACAGTGGCCTCGTGTCTGGCCAAGGGTGAACGGTTTGCCATCGTGGATCAGTTCGGCATCGTTCGCATCCTGACCCCGGAAGAGGTGGAGCTGACCAAGGCTTTCAATCCCAAGGCTTTTGAGTCCAGGGCTTTCGGTATGAAGTATCAGAAGTTGGCCCCGACTCTCGCACCTCTGCCGGTTACCCCGGAAATCCAGTAAACCGGCAATCACTGCTGTCTGAAGGAAGTCCCCGCGGGACGGTAACCTCAATGTTAACTGCTGGAAAGAGCCCTCAAAGCCTCTTTGGGGGCTTTTTTTTGTAACGTCCTGACGGGACGCCAGGACTCCAATAGCTTGTTCTTGGTTAATCTTTGTGTCTTAGTGTCTTATGAGGCTCTTGCAAAAATTAAACAAAACCGGTCCCGGCTTCTATTCCCCCTCCCCACGGGGGGAGTGGGCTAGGGGGAGGGGGGCGAAGCCGTTTATAACTACGGGATAATACAAATTATTTTTGCCACCCCCACCCTAACCCCAATGCCGTTGACTTAAGGAAATTTCAAGGCTATAATCATGTATAACTTATTGAAATAAAGGGAGATCACATGGTAACGCCGTGAAATTATCGTGCCAGGTGCGGCAGAAA
>VGSO01000301.1 GCA_016874945.1 Deltaproteobacteria bacterium | reverse complement strand
TGGTAGTCGTCGCCGTACTTGCAGCCCAGGAGGACCATGCCGTCCACCCCATTGTTCAGGGCGATTTTGATCCACTCCATATTGAAGGAACCCATGCAGCGCAATGGAATGAACCGGATCGAGTTATCTATCTTGAGGCGATGCATGGCGGCGGCGTCCAGCGCCGGCAGGGCGTCGTTTTCGCAGATCAGGCTGATGATCCGTACCGGGAACTCCGGATCATCCTCGTCCTCGATTTCCGGCACGTCCACGGCCTTAACCATGGAGCCGATGAGGTCCACGTTTAAGTCTTTGAAGATGACGATGCGCTCGGGGCAGGCCCCCATACAGGTGCCGCAGCGCCGGCAGCGGTTGATTTTAAAGAAGGGCGTGCCCTTCTCGTCTTCCTCGATGGCGCCGAAGGGACATTCCTCAGTGCAGCGTTTACAGGAGGTGCAGCGCTGCATGAAGGGGTCCGGGAAGGTTTCATCCCAGGCCCGGGGGTGCACCGCCATGCCTGCGGCAATGTGCTCCACCGCCTGGATGGCTTTGCAGGCGGCGCCCACGCCGTCCGCCGCGGCCAGGGCCATGGTCATGGGCTGGCGCACACAGCCCGCGGCATAGACCGCGGTGCGCCGGGTTTCGTAAGGGAAGCAGATGAAGTTGGAATCGGCGAAGCCGTTGTAAGCCTCCGTCTCCGGCAGGCCCGGCCCCTGGCGGTAGTCCAGGTTGATAACGGGCCCGTCCAGGGTGACGGGCACCACCCCGGTGGCCAGGACCACCAGATCCGCTTCAAAAGCCACGTTGTCGCCCAGGAGGGTGTCCTTGGCCTTGACCAGGAGGTTGTCCCCCGGGGCCAACTCCACGCCGGTGACCTCCGCCTTGGTGAGCATGACGCCCGGGTCGGACTGGGCCTGCTTGTAAAACAGTTCCGTCTGGCCGGGGGTCCGGATATCCTTGTAGAGGATGTAAGCCGCGGCCTTGGGATTGGACTGGCGCACATACAGGGCCTGTTTCAGGGACCCCAGGCAGCAGAAGTCGGAGCAGTAAGGAAGATGCTCCGGGTCCCGGGAGCCGGCGCACTGGATGAAGCACACCCGCTGGGGGGCTTTGCCGTCGGAGGGCCGGACGATTTTGCCATTTTTGGCCATCTCCTCCATCTGGAGGTTGGTGACCACGTTGGGCAGGCCGTACCCCAGGTGGGTGAGCTTGCTGGCGTCGTAGGGGCGCCAGCCCGCGGCCAGGACCACGGCCCCCACCCGCAGGGTTTCCACGTTGCCGTTGGACTTGATGTGGGCGTCCAGGAGGCCGGGCTGGCCTTCGATCTTCTCAACTTCGGCGGCGGTCATCACCCGGACCTTGGGGTTGTCCAGGACTTCCTGGATCTTCTTGAAGACCGTGGGTTCCTGCAGGGTGGTGTAAGGATAGACGGAGGGCGTTTGCTTAAACATTCTGGCGCCGAAGCCGCCCAGCTGGGCCTCTTTTTCCACCAGCACCACCTGGTAACCGTTGTTGGCGGCTTCCTGGGCGGCGTTGAGACCGGCGGCGCCGCCGCCGATAACCAGGATGGTCTTGTCACATTCCGTCTGGTACGGCTCCGGCAGTTCGGACTTCTTCACCCGGGCGCAGTATATGCGCAGGTAGTCTTCCGCCAGGTTCTGGGTTTCTTCGATGTTGGGCTCCTGGGTCCAGGCCACCAGTTCCCGGATGTTGCAGCGCTCCACCAGGACATTGGGGAAATCCAGCTCTTCGTACTTCACCCGGGGGGAGCAGGCGGCGATGACCAGGGCGTTGATGGCCTCGCCTTCGGGCTTGAGGTCCTCCAGGACCATGGCCCGGCCTTCCGGGCTGCACAGGATGTCATGTTCCTTGATGTGCTGGATTTTGCCCTCTTTTTTCACCACCTTGTGGATGGATTCAAAATTCAGGGCCTCCCCGATGCCGCAGCCTTTGCACAAATAGACTCCGAACTTCTTTTCCATGGCTACCTCCTGCTCAGGCTGATAAGGCTCATAAGGGCGGCCCCGGTGGCGTCCTCATTGGACTTCATCACATCCAGGGGTCCTTTCATGGTGCCCACCGCGTAAACTCCCTTGGGCAGCAGCTCCGGAATGATGAAGCCGTCGGGAGTGTAGGACAGGGGCAGGGGGAAAGGTGCGGCCTTGGTGGAGGGCACCATGCCCGCCGCCAGCACCACCATGTCGAAGGTGGCCGAGGCTTTGTCACCGATGGCCGTGTCTTCCGCCACCACCACCACCTTGTCGGCGCCGGGCTCCTGGGTGACCTTGGCCACTTTGCCGCGGATGAGCTTCACCCGCTCTTCGTCCCGCACCTTCCAGAGGAACTGCTCATAGCGGCCCGGGGTGCGCAGATCGATGTAGTAGATGTGGGCCTCGGCCTCAGGGTCTTTTTCCAGGAGATAAGTGGCCTGCTTCAGAGACGCCATGCAGCAGATGTAGGAGCAGTAAGACAGATGATTTTCGTCCCGGGAGCCGGCGCACTGGACGAAGCAGACCTTTTTGGGAGGCTGATGGTCCGAAGGGCGCAGGATCTGGCCGCCGGTGGGGCCGTTGGACGCGGCCAAACGCTCCATCTGCATGTTGGTGATGACGTTGGCCACGGTCCCGAATCCCAGGTTGTCCATGCGGGTGGCGTCGTATAGCTCCCAACCCGCGGACAGGATGATGGCCCCCACGTTGAAGTTCAGGGTCTGGGGTTTCATGCCCAGGTCAATGGCCTCGTATTTACAGGCTTCCAGACACTTCTGGCCGCAGTCCCCGGTGCAGGCCGCGTCGTCGATGACGTATTTCTGGGGAAAGGCCAGGTCGAAGGGGAGATAGGCCGCTTTGGTCTTGTCCAGACCATAGTTGAAATCATTGACCCGCCAGGCGGTGCAGGCTTCCGTGCAGTCGTTGCAGCCGACGCAGCGGTCGTTGACATAGCGGGGTTTGATGTTGACGGTGACCTCAAAGTTGCCGACGCTGCCGCTGACCTGGGTCACTTCCGCCATGGTGTAAAAAAAGATGTTGGGGTTTTCCCGGATTCGGCGGAAGTTGATTTCCAGGCCGCAGGTGGGCGGGCACAGCTTGGGAAAATAGCGGTGGAGTTGAGCCACCCGGCCGCCCAGATAGGGGGCCTTTTCGGTGATAATTACCTGGGCCCCGGATTCCGCGGCTTCCAGGGCCGCGGTGAGGCCGCTCATACCTCCCCCGACGACCAGAACTTTGTTACCATTGGGGTTCACACCGGTCCTCCTTCAGGACGTTGCATGGGGTCCGGGGGTCGCGGCCGCAAGCCGGCGCTCCGGCCCGGCCCCGATAACCGGAAAATTTTCCCTACTTATAAAAGATTGTGAGAAAGGGTGCAAGGGAAAAATCATTTTCTTTGGGGGCGGGCTGAATGCCGGGAACCGACAGGTTTCCCGGCAACCGGTGGGTTTTTTTCTTCCCGCCCCTACCTGATAGAGCTTATACCAAGAGGCAGTCAAGCAGGTTTTTGTAGGGCGCAATTTATTGCGCCCGGAAAAGCGGGCGTGATAAATCACGCCCCTACGATTTTTTCCTTTTTAAACCGCGACTCGGCATCACCCTAAGGCGACACAAGCCCTAAAAAAATGGCCGTGGCGCGATGAAGAGACCACGGCCAACAAACCGTCCGAGGCTCCGGGCACAGGCCCGAAGCCTCGGGAACTTAAGGGTTATTACTTAACCAACTGCACGTAAGGCTTGGTCTCGAACTTCCACTCGTTGGTGTTCTTGTCATACTGGGAGATGGTGAACACCTTCCACTTGCTGTCATCGATGCTCAGGAAGTCCGCCCGGTAGTAGTACCCCGGATAGCGGGACTCTTCCCGGAACAGGATGTGGCGCAGGTGGGCCTCACCGGACAGGA
>VGSO01000300.1 GCA_016874945.1 Deltaproteobacteria bacterium | reverse complement strand
CTTTTCAAGACAGTTACTCATGAGCCTTGGGCTCACCCATAAATTATGAAAAGTTAAGCATCCTTACGGTGCGCAGTGCGCACCCTACAAAAAACTTTTCGAAGCAGTTATTCATGAGCCTTCGGCTCACCCGCAAAGCATGAAAAGTTCTCCCCCTCACCCCAGCCCTCTCCCCCGCCGGGGGAGAGGGGGGATAAGGAACTTTTCATAGCAGGCCTCGGCGTGCACGGCTCGCCCTATGACCTGGTAAATCGGTGCAGCCGCTCCTTCCGCCTGGAAAAGACTGCTGTGGAGGAGGGAGGGCCGGGGGGAGGTTTCCACAGGCGAGACGCCGGTGCCGCTGGAGCCGCCGCTCCCCTTCCCTCCCCCCACAAAAATCTTTTCATGCTTTACGGGTGGGCCAACGGCCCATGAGGGACTGACCTGATGTTAAGCAGGGAGTGTGCCAAACCCTATTTTCCAGGGTTGAGCGGCTGAGGGCTGCGGTTGGGAGTAAATGACGGGTGCATTTTGCACCCACCCTGGCGGGACTACAGGCTTCCTTTTCCCCGTTTCAGGTATACCAGGAGCAGCCCCAGTGCCGCGGGAGTGACCCCGGAGATGCGGCCGGCCTGGCCCAGGGAGGCGGGACGCACCGTTTTCAGCTTTTCCCGCACCTCCCGGGAGAGGCCGGGGACGGCGTCGTAATCAAAATTCTCCGGCAGGCGTTTGTCCTCCCATTGGGCCAGCTTCCGGGCCATCTCCTCCTGGCGCTCGATGTAGCCCGCATATTTGTGTCTGATTTCCAGTTGCTCCACCACCGCGGGGGGCACGGGGGGCTCCTCTCCGGCCAGGCGGTAGAGGGTGGGCAGGTCCAGCTCGGGGCGCTTCACCAGTTTGAGGAAGGGCGCCGGCCCGGTGAGGGGGGCGGCGCCCCGGGCGGCCAGGGCCTCATTGACGGCGGCGCTGGGATAGAGGCGCCGTCCGGACAGGCGGGCCTCCTCCTCCTCCAGGAGCCTTTTTTTGTCACGCACCTGCGCCACCGCCTCCCGGTCCACCAATCCCAGGTCATAACCACATTCGGTGAGGCGCAGGTCGGCGTTGTCCTCCCGCAGCAGCAGCCGGTATTCGGCCCGGGAAGTGAAGAGGCGATAGGGCTCCCGGGTGCCCTTGGTGACCAGATCGTCCACCAGCACGGCCAGATAGGCCTGGGAGCGGTGGGGCCGGAAGGGCGGCCGCCCCTGCACCGCTAGGGCGGCGTTGACGCCGGCCCAGAGGCCCTGGGCCGCGGCCTCCTCGTAGCCCGAAGTGCCGTTGATCTGGCCGGCCAGATAGAGTCCGGCCAGGCGTTTGGTCTCCAAGGTGGGCTTGAGCTCCAGAGGGTCCACGTAGTCGTATTCGATGGCGTAGGCGGGCCGCATCACTTCAGCGGCCTCCAGGCCCGGCACGCTGCGGAAGAGTTGCCACTGCAGCTCCGCGGGGAGGCAGTTCCCCAGCCCCTTGGCGTAAATCTCCTCGGTGTCCCGGCCCTCGGGCTCCAGGGTGACGGGGTGGGACTCCTTGTCGGCGAAGCGCATCACCTTGTCTTCCAGAGAGGGGCAATAGCGGGCGCTGACGCCTTTGATGACGCCGCTGTAAAGCGGAGACAGACCGATGTTTTCCCGCACCAGGCGGTGGGTCTCCCGGGTGGTGTGGCTGATGAAGCAGGGCAGTTGGGGCGTCTCTTGCGGGGGCGAACGCCAGGAGAAGGGCCGGGGTTGTGGATCGCCGTAGAGCGGGGCCAGACCGGCAAAGTCGATGGTGGAGGCCCTGAGGCGCGGCGGGGTGCCCGTCTTCATGCGCCCCATCCGGAAGCCCAGCTCTTTGAGGTGGACGGCCAGCCCCAGGGCGGGGAACTCTCCGGCCCGGCCGGCGGGGATGCGCTTCTCGCCGATGTGGATGAGCCCGTTCAGAAAGGTGCCGGTGGTGAGGAGCACCGCCCGGGCCCGGGTGGCCATGCCCAGGCTGTCGAGTACGCCCGCGACCCGGCCGTCCTCCACCAGTAGGCGCTCCACGGTGCACTCCCGCAGGTCCAGGCGGTGCTCCTTTTCCAGGAGGGCCTTCATGGCCAGGCGGTAAGCCTGCTTGTCGCACTGCACCCGGGTGCCCCGCACCGCGGGCCCCTTGGAGAGGTTGAGGGTGCGGAACTGGATGCCGGTGCGGTCGGCCAGATAGCCCATGACCCCGCCCAGGGCGTCGATCTCCTTGACCAGGTGCCCCTTGGCCAGCCCGCCCACCGCGGGGTTGCAGGCCATGGCGGCCATGGTGTCCAGGTTGAGGTTGAGGAGGAGGACCTTTAGCCCCAGACGCACCGCGGCCAGGGCGCCTTCGCAGCCGGCATGTCCGGCGCCCACCACAATCAGGTCATATGCCTGGGGATAAAAGGGCATGGGAGGGGAATTTCTGGGTTGAATCCGCGGCGGTTCTCGGGTATTGTGATTATCGGCACTAATTCCCTTTCACCGCGGAGGAAACCATGCATCGCACGTTTAAAACCTTGGAGCCCAAGGGAGAGATCGCCGTGGCCCAGCGCCCTGGGAACGTCCTCAAGGTGATGGTGTACACCGGTTCCGTGACCCATTTTGAGTTCACCATCGACCGGCAAAACGCCTTTGACCTGGCCATGGAGATTTTACAGCACGCCTACCGCCTGGGTGAAGCCCACAAGCCGTAACCGCCTACCTGCCGGGACCGGCGAGGTTCTCACCGGTCCCATTCCACCTCCCGGACCAGGTCCAGGAACTCAGGGGATTCGCCGTAGTCCTTCACCGCCTGCTGGTAGTCCAGCCACGCCTGCCACAGGCGCTGCCATTCCTTATTATACCAGTACAGCGAGCTTTCCTGGCCCGCGTCCCGCACCCGCAGAAACTCGTCGTATTCCTCCTGGCAGCTCTGGCAGAAGCGGAACGGCCCCTTGTAACGCTTGTACATCTCATGGGTGTCGAACTGCACGCCGCACTTCAGACAGCGGGCCAGACAGCGGGTGCACTGCAAAATCTTGCGCACCACCTCGGCCTTCTTGGCCTTGTCCACCTTGGCCCGCTTCTTCTGCTCCAACTTCAGACGGTCTTCAATATCGATGATTTTGGACATGACCTGACCTCGTGAGAGGTGAAAGAATCTTTCCGAGGGATGGAGCAGTGGTCGTGGCCCCCTGCCCACTCCATTAAATGATGTATATCTATAAACATAACAGTAGACCCGCAGCAGGTCAAGGGAGGCCTCCGGGATGGAATAAGTCGCTTTGACTCAAAAAAAACTGGCGCCAGCGGCGCCAAAATATAAATTTAAATTAACGAACTATTACAATAAGTTATCAAAAGTTATCGTGTATTTTTAATTCTCTTATTATTGAGCCTCTTGCAAAAGTCATTTTTTAGGCTGATTTTCTGAAAAAATTAAGCCTCATCGGCGCCCCTGTGCTAAAGTAATTTTGACAGTAAAACAATACTTGGGGGAGCCGATGAAGCTTGGCGAAAGAGTATCATGGATACTGGGGACTTTGCAACGGTATCTCTTCCCTCGCCTGGAAGAATGTGGCGAGCGCCCTTTAACCGAGAAAGAACAGCAATTAGTCCTACTACGTGGAATTATTGATTAACCCTCAACAAATACTGACAAATCCCCCCTGACCCCCCTTTAGCAAAGGGGGGAAAATGAAAGGACTTTTGAACTACTGAATGCAGTAGCATTAGTCAGCATTTTGGAGTTGGTCCAGATCGAAAAATTTGCGGGTCGGTCACCCCGGAGATTTGGCCGGAAGCCGTGGGAGCGCCGAGCCCTGGCCCGGGCCTTGGTGGCCAAGGCGGTGTATCAGCACCCCCACACCCGGGCCACCCTCGAGGCTTTGCGGGCTTCGCCGGTCCTGCGGCGGA
>VGSO01000299.1 GCA_016874945.1 Deltaproteobacteria bacterium | reverse complement strand
TGAGTCATAAAGGCAGTTTTTATTTTTCCGTTAAAAGTAAAGGTTATCAATAGAGCCTCTTGCAAAATTCATTTTGAGGCTGCGATTTTTCCATGTTGCTTAAAGAAATATCCGGTAGCACAGGCTTTCCAGCCTGTGCCGGCGCAGGCTGAAGCCTGCGGCTACATAATTTTGCAAGAGGCTCAATAAATTGGCAAGTTTTACCCAAAGGGAAAAAATGGGCCTAAGGTTACTTTGGAAAATATGCCAGGGGCCAAGGGGGTTGTCAAACTTTTTAGGGAGCGGGTTAGGGGGTTGGCGGGTTGGTTGCTGCGATATCAGCGCCTGATGGCCCTCGGTGGGTTATCGTACTCGCCCGCTGGGCCTAATCCCCCGCAGCTAACCCGTCAACCTGGCAAACCGCTCCCAGGTAATCCATGATCCATTCCGGCCCTTTATCCCGGAAAAATTCAGCCACTTCCTGGAAACCGGCGGCAAGCAAGTCCTGAGCCGTTTCATACCCTAAAGCCTGATTTCCTCCGGGTTCGCCCAGGTAAAGACGCGCCGCCACCTCCCGGGGAGCGTCCTCCCAGGTGCGCCGGGCCAGGAGCAGGGCGCGCAAATCCCGGCCCCGGGTGCGGTGGCGCAGGGTTTCGGGCGCGGCCAGGACGTCCAGCAGGTAGTCCTCCCCCCGGTCCCATCCCAGTCGGTGGAGCGCGGTCCGCCGCATCAGGCAAGGATAGCAGTAACCGCAGGCCCCGGCCCCCTGGCCCCGCCAGCGGGACGCCACCGGCCGGGCGCAGGAGGTGGTAAGGAGGTATAGTTTTTCCAGCAAGGAGAGGTTGCGGCACGAGGCCAGCACTTCGCCTTTGGGAAACCCCTGGTAAGGATTGATTAAAGGGTGATTGATGCCGGCCGCCTGCCAAAGCCGGGTGAGCTGCTGCAAAAAATAGGGATGGGTGGTGCGGGTGCTGTAGGTCCCCAGGCGGTTGGGGGTGAGGGGAGGGTTGAGGCTGATCCAGCCGTTTTCGGGAATAATTAGGCGAGTATCCGGACCGAAGGCCGCGGTCGCGGCCAGACCCAGACCCAGGTAAAGGAAAGACCGGCTGCGCAGGGACAGTTCCGGCCCTTCCAGCTGAACCCGCACCATCAGGTGGTGGACGCGGTCCGGCCCGTAATGCCGGGAAAGTTCACCGGCCAGGTTTTGCTGCACCGCGGCCAACTGGCCGTAATCATAGTGGCTCACCAGGAGGAGCCGGTCCCCCGCTTCCAGCAGGTCTATGGCCCCGGCCAGGGAATCCAGGCCGCCGGAAAAGAGCGCCGCAACCCGGGGAGTCCAGGTGTGAGGCCAGGAACCGCGAAAGGGGAAGTCAACGGGGCCGGGTCTGAAGGAGAAGGTCCAGACGTCGCCGGTAAGGAAATTGCACAGGTCCCCCAGCCTGGCAGCCAGGCTCTCCCAGGCAGGGGTTACGGGCAGGTGGAGGTTATAACGTCGGGTCCAGGCATCCGGGGCGGCGGCGCGGAGCTGTAATTTGTCCGCGGCCCACACTCCCAGCGCCGCCCGGAGAAATGAGGCAATCGCCCCGGACAAGCCTCCGCCGAAGATTTCGGGGAAATTATGATGGAAAACCAGGTCCCCCGCCCCCGGCTTTTCCAGGCAAACCACCGCGTCCATCCCCGGAGGCGGCCGGCGCCTCTCCCCGGGAGCCCGGAGCAAAAGGTTGTAAGGCTTGGCTGGCATAGGCGAGGAAGGAAGTTTTTATAATAGCTTCTTCCGTCGTCTTCCGTCCGATAGCCCATTTCCCCGGGTTTGTCAATGCTTGAACGAAGTTGGGACAAGGCGGGCCAGGTTCATAAGCCGGATGGGCCTGGAAAAAAAAGAGGCGGGGAACCCCCGCCTTTACCGAAAACCGAAAACTGTCTTTTAATTCACTGCCTTGGGGGGCGACAGGAGCCCATAGTTATCCCCGCCGGGCTCCGCATTGGCGGACATGGCCATTCCCAGTACTTTACCATACACCCCTTTGGGGTTTCCGGTATCCTTTACCTCGGTGATGCGGAAAGGCGCAAAGCCCACGATGGGTTCCATGTGGTTGAATTTCTCGGTGTCCACCATTGGCAGAAAGGTGTCCCAAGTGCCGCCTTGCTCTACCAACTTATCTTTCAGGGCATGAAGGGCGGAGGTGTCCTGACCATTTTGCAGGTTGATGAGGTCGCCCACGTGGAGGGGCGGACAGGTTCCATTATTAATGTAATCCCGGAAGGTCTGGGCGCTGGCCGAATCCGGGGGATCGGAAAACCAGCCGGCATTATCCACGTCGTCGGGAGTGAAATTGACAAACAGGTAATTATTGGGAATCACGAACCGTTTGTTAAGGGCGATGGGAAGGGCGCCTTTGCCCATGCCCCCGGCGGGACCCATAACCGCCGTGGCGGTGGCGTTAATGGTCGCCGGCCCCCGGCCGAAGACCTGGGCAAAGAGCATATTCACGCCCTCTTTGCGGGCCGTGGCCGTGGCCGCATTGGTGTTGGTGGAGCAGCCGGGGGTAAAGGTCTTGGTGGCGTAATCATAACGGCCTATTTGCACGTTGACCCACTCCGGCGGCAAGGCAGGCCCATCCACCTTGTTGGCGGCGTTGAGGGCGACGGCCGTCCCCCGGCTCAGGCCGGTGGCGCAGTCGGGAGGAGGCGAGCTGGCCACGATGGGAAGAGTTGTGGGCCACAGCCCCCGAGCCCCGGCCATGGCCGCGGCATCCGCCACCCGCTGGAGTTCATTCTGCACCCCCAGCATGTGGGCGATGTCCAAAGCCACCGCCGCGGTGGTCAGGAGCATGACCATGCCCACCGCCACCACCACCGACATCACTCCCGAATCATCCGAAAGTCTTGAAAGGAACCGCGGTTTCATAAGTCCTCCTTTATTCGCATTTCATGACGGTGGACACGCTGATATCCACGTAGTTTCCCCATCCCGGAATCAGCCGTCCAATTACCAACCAGTTCTTCCGCGCGGTCACCGTGACCGTGATATCGTCTCCCGCCAGGCCGCTGGTGTAGCCCGGCCCCCCGGGCGAAACCGTAAGGTTGGCATCGGACGGCAGAAGGGGCTGATATTTGGTCGTCACCCAATTCGACACCGAGGGATTGAGGGCGTTGGGAAGGATATGAGTGGTGCCCCCGGGGTAGGTTTGATACCGGGTGGCATACCGGGCTCCCTCGCGACTGGCGGTGGTGAGTTCGGTTTTCATATACCAGGCGTGGCCGAAGTCCACCAGCCCAAAGACCAACAACAGCAGAATGGGAAGCAAGAGGGCCATCTCCAAGGCAACGCCCCCTTGCTGTGAGCGGAGACAAGAAGTTCCAAAGAGTCTCTTTATTCTGGCCATCTTTCCGAATCCTCCAGAAATCTTCGCTTTGGGTTTTCCTTTTTCAGGCGATTCTGCTCCTGCGATGGATTTATAGACTTTTCATCTGCCCGCGACCATTGGGCCAAATCTGATTTTCGCCTTCGCAAATCCTGATTTCGCATATTTGAGATTCCGGAGAAGGGGAAGGAGGGTTGAGCCCACTTTTTCTTCTTCCTGGAGATTTTCGGCACCGTGGCCCTGCCGGCCCTGCTGTTGAGCTTCCCGGAAATCCGCAGCACGGCGCAGGGGCTTTATTGGGCCTCCGGCCTGGCGGCCTTCGGAGTGGTGCTCAACCGCTTCAACGTCAGTCTCACCAGCTACGGTGGCTACCGGGAGTTCAGCTACTTCCCCTCCGCGGTGGAAATCTTTGTCACCGTGGGATTAGTGGCCTTAGCACTACAACGTTAATTACCCGCCTGCTTCAGTACAACCCTTTGTATTTATTGTCATTCTGAGCGCAGCGAAGAATCTAGACCCTTCGCCTACGGCTCAGGGTGACATAACTGATTG
>VGSO01000298.1 GCA_016874945.1 Deltaproteobacteria bacterium | reverse complement strand
GACGCCCTCGGGAAAAATCGAGCTGGTGAGCTCCCTCATGGAAAACGCCGGGTTTCCGTCCTTCCCGGAGTATCAGCCGGTGGCCGTCCCACCTGAGGGCCACTTTCGCATGATGGTGGGCCGCTGCGCCGCCCATACCCACGTGTCCACCCAGAACAACGTCCTCTTGAGCGAGCTGGTGCCGGAAAACGAACTGTGGATCAACCCCGGCCCCGCGGGCAAGCTGGGCATTAAAGACGGGGCTTACGTGGAGCTGGCCTCGCCCCTGGGGACCAACGGACGCATTAAGGCCAAGGTGACGGAGTTCATTCACCCCGAGGCGGTGTTCATGCTCCATGGATTCGGCAAGACGGTGCCGGTCCAGACCCGCTGCTACCAGAAAGGGGCCAGCGACGCCCTGCTGCAAGAAAACGTTTCCGATAAAGTGGGCGGCAGCCCTGCCCTGGACGAAACCCTGGTGCAGATCCGCCCGGTGAAGTGAGGCTGACTCATGAGCAAATACTATCTCCTGCAAGACCAGAAAAAATGCATCGGCTGTTTGAGCTGCGAGGTGCACTGCAAGAGCAACAAGGGCCTGCCCTTTGGGCCCCGGCTGGGCCAGATCATCTCCGTGGGTCCGAAGATGGTGGCCAATGTGCCGCGCATGGCCTTTGTCTTCATGCCGTGCTTCCACTGCGAGGACCCCTGGTGCGTACCGGTGTGCCCCACCGGCGCCATGCGCAGGCGCCCGGAGGACGGCATCGTTTACGTGGAGCAGGTCCTGTGTGTGGGATGCAAAAGTTGCATCACCGCCTGCCCCTGGGGCGCGCCCCAATGGCATCCGGAAACCGGCAAGGTGGTGAAGTGTGACTATTGCATGGATCGGGTGGACCAGGGCCTGGACCCGGCCTGCGTGGCCAAGTGCGTCACGCACTGCCTCAGTTTCGGCCAGGCGGAGCAATTGGACCTGACCCGCCGGAAGCGTTTCGCCAAAACCGTGGCTTTTGAACTGGAGACCATTGTCAGCGCTAGATAGCGGTTCGGCGGGTTAGCGGGTTAGGTTTTTCAAAGCGCGCTCAATAAAATCAGTAGCTTATATAGCCGGCGGTTGGTATTTTAAATTTTATATGAACACATAAAAGGCATAAGGCCAGACCGCCGAACCGCGAACCCGCCGATAAACATGGAGAGCCCCCGCCATGGCTAATCACAATGGCAATTCCTTGCTCCGGATCAATATTTCCACTTTCCCCCGGAGAGGTCTTAAAGCCGCGAACGCGGTGGCTGACGCGTTCATCGCCGAGCTAAAAGAGCGTTCCCTGGATGACCTTGGCCCTTTGGACGTCAATCTGGTGGGCTGGCGCGGCATTGAAGGCAAGGACGTGGTGGTGGAAGTGCGCGATCAGAAGGACGCGTATCTGTATGAGTTGATCACCCCCGATATGGCGTCGCGCATTATTCAGAACCATATCGACGAAGGGCGGCCGGTGCAGCGGTGGCTCATGGGCAAAGATTACCGGGACTTCACCGAACACCAGAAGATGTTTGTCTCGGATTTGGTGGGGAAGATCATTCCCACCTCCTGGGAAGAGTACCAGGATTACGACGGCTACAAGGGCTTGCAAACCTTTTTCAGCCAAGGTTTTGACTCCTTTTTGCAAAAGGTGGTGGCCGCGGGTTTTTGCGAATTCGCCCGCATCACCACCTCTCCCGTGGGCCCCAAGTGGTGCGAACTGCGGGTGGAAAAAGAGCAGCCCATCCTGTTGGTGAACGCCGCGCCCCCTACCGACCATTGCACCGGGGAGATTCTCATGCTGGAGGGCTGTCCCCACCAGGTCATTGAGGGTATCCTGCTGGCCGTTAAAACTCTGAAGGCCCAAGCCGCAGTGATCTATCTCCCAGAGGGGGCCACGCTGGCGAGAGAACGCCTGCAGGATGCCTGGAATGCTTTTAAGGCCTCCCACATCTGGCCGTCCCGGGAGCCCCTCATCGATCTCAAAATCGCCTCCGGCACCGGCTGCTTCATGATGGAGGATGAAGACCAACTGATCAGAACCATCGCCGGAATGCTGCCCCGGTCTTTTTGGGACAAGTTTCCCCGGCGAATCTTTCTCACCCACAGTTTGGGGACCATAGCATCGCTCCCCTTTATCGCGCAGACGCCGGTGGCCTGGTTCCGGAAGTTGGGGGTGGAATGCGCCCCGGGCACCATGATCTTCCGCCTTTGGGGTTCCGTGGAGCGCCCCGGTTTTGTGGAACTGCCCCTGTCGGCCACCCTCAATGAAGTGATCAATGCCGTGGGGGGCGGCTGGCGTTTCGGCCGGACTCCCAAAGCCGTCCAGGTGGGCGGGCCCCTGGGAGGGATCTTCCCCTTGTCCCTGCTCCATCTTAATCTTAGTCATGAGACCCTGCGGGAAATGGGAGCCAGTCTGGCCGTGGGGGACATCCGGGCACTGGATGACCGGGATTGTCTGGTGACCCTGGTGCGGGACCAAGTATCATTTATATTGGACCAGCCCGGGGGACAATGTTCCAATTGCCACCCGGCCTTGACCAGGATCAAAGACTTGCTCTCGGAGATAACCGGAGGTTTCGGCGCCGAGGCGACTTTAAAGGAACTGAAAGAGACCTGCGAAAAGCTTAAATTAAAGGGTTCCTGCCATATGGGCCGCCACGCGGTGAACCCGGTGCTGACCTCCTTGCATTATTTTCCGGAGGAATACCGCCTCCACCTGGAAAACAAGCACTGCCCGGCGGGGGAGTGTCCCAAGCTCCTGCTGGCTCCCTGCCATCAGGCCTGTCCTGCGGGCATCGACATCCCCAGCTTTTTGGCGCTCACCTCCCAGGGGAAATACCAGGAAGCCTGGGAAGTGATGCGGGAGGACAATCCCTTTCCCTGGGTGTGCGGCCTGGTATGTCCGCACCCCTGTGAACGGGCGTGTGTCCGGGGCAATCTGGACAAGGCCATTAACATCCGCTATTTGAAGGCATTTATCTCAGAGTGGGTCTCCAAGCATGGCAACTTCACCTCGCCCCCGCCGGCTCCCCCCAATGGCCACAAAGTGGCGGTCATCGGGTCCGGCCCCGCGGGCCTCACCTGCGCCCATTACCTGGCGTTAAAGGGATACCAGGTGACGGTTTTTGAAGCCCTGCCGGAATGCGGCGGCCTGCTGCGGGCCGCGATCCCTGATTATCGCCTGGCCCGGGAGGTGGTGGCCAAAGAGATCAAGCTGATCAAATACCTGGGAGTGGAATTCCGCACCGGCGTGACGGTGGGACGGGACATCACTTTGGAGGAATTGCGGAGCCAGGGCCATAAAGCCTTTTTTATGGGGATCGGCGCCCATCTCGGTTATAAACTGAAGATCGAGGGCGAAGGGGATTTCCCCCAAGTCTATGACGTCATCAGTTTCCTGCGGAATATTTATCTGGGCAAGAAGGAGAAACCCGCCGACAAGGTAGTGGTCATCGGGGGCGGCAACGCCGCCATGGACGCGGCCCGCACCTGTGTGCGCCTGGGGTGTAAGGAGGTGCACGTTTCTTACCGCCGGACCCGGGCCGAGATGCCCGCCCACCCGGAAGAGGTGGAGCAGGCCCTGGAGGAAGGGGTCCAGATCCATTTCCTCACCGTGCCCATCAAGGTGGGGGGGAGCAATGGCCAGGTGGAATACCTGGAGTGCCTGCAGGCGGAGCTGGGCCGGCCTGACCCCAGCGGCCGGCGCCGCCCTATTCCCGTGCCGGAGAGCAACTACCGCCTCGAGGTGGGCGCGGTGATCACCGCCATCGGCCAGCAGCCGGATTTATGCCCCTTCCCGGAACCGCCGGTGCAGACCACCCCCTGGTGCACCATTGTCACTGAAAAGGAAAGCACCAAGACCACGGTGAAGGACATTTTCGCGGGGGGCGACGCGGTAACCGGCCCGGC
>VGSO01000297.1 GCA_016874945.1 Deltaproteobacteria bacterium | reverse complement strand
AAATCGTTCATTATTTCACAATGTCCATTTGGGGGCGGCGGCAAACCGGCTTCTGCTTGACTTTTCCGGGTCGCTCCATTAGAACAGAACCACGTTTTTTTAATTTGAAACCGGGTTATGGGGGAGGATGACATGCCTAGCCAGAAAAGCGCCCGGGATTTGATGATCCCCCTGGAAGATTATCCCCACATCCCTTACTGGTTTTCTTTGCGTCAGGCCATGGCCATTATCCGGGAGGCAACCGTGAAGTTCGGCGGCAGCTATGAGCCCCGGGCGGTGCTGGTCTTTGATGAAAAATATCAGCTCCTGGGCATTTTAACCCTGCGGGACATTATCAAGGGTTTGGAACCCAGGTTCCTCCAGGAAACCCCCCTGATCAAAACGGACCCCAGCCTGGCAGTGTTGGCGGGAGATCTCTTCGGACCCAAGGCTAAGGAGCAGTCTCAAAGACCGGTGAGCGAGGTGATGAGCCCCATCAAGGCCACCGTGAACGCCGGAGACCCCATCACCAAGGCGCTTTTCCTGATGATCAAGGAGCATGTGGGGATCATTCCGGTAATGCAGGACAACCGGGTGGCGGGCATGCTCCGGCTCAACGATCTATTTGCGGAAATCTCCAAGACGGTCTTGGGCGAATAATTTTTTTGTAGTTTTTAACTCCGCGGTCGCCTTAAAATCCAACCAACTAACTTGTAATTTATTATGGTTATTTATTATTTTTTTAACCGAAAACCGAAAACCGAAAACGGTATTAAGTACCCTGACATATCCTGCCCAGGGGAAAACATTGCATTCATCACTTCACGCCAGGCATGGGCCTGCTCACCGCCGGGTTGACGCCATCCCCCCTCCACGACTTATCTTTTCCTTGGCTGATGGAGCCATCAGGGGCCTACCGGTGCAGCCCGCTTGACGGGAACTCATAACATAGCTTAAAATTTAATAAAAATGTCACTTCACTGAACCTTCCCTGACAGCGAGGACCACCACTCTGAAGCGGGTATGGCAACGCCTCATAAAAAAGCATCAGGGTGCTAACACCCAGGTGGAATTGGCTGAAAAATACGCCCACTTCCAGCGGTTGTTGGCTGCCAACAATGCCGTGCTGGCCCTGATGTCCGACATGGAGGAAAAGCTCTCAGGAGATTTCCTCTTCGACCTCCAATATATCCGGGCCAGTGTCAGCCAGCTTGCCGAGGAGACCGGCGCCATCGTTAATGCCCTTAATGCCATGGGAGACCACCGGTACGAAGGCTTGATTCATTCCTTCCGGCAAATTATGGGCGAGGTGGAAGATGTTTTAAACCGCCGCCGCGAGATTCCCGTCGCTCCCCTGGTTATTCCTTTTAAAGCGCTGAACCTGGAAATGGCCGAAACGGTGGGGGGCAAGAGCGCCAACCTGGGGGAAGTCAGTAACCGGGTAGGGCTGCCGGCGCCGGCCGGTTTTGCCATCTCCACTTATGCCTATAAGTTGTTCCTGGATTACAACCAGCTGACGACGCGCATCCCCGAGCTGCTGGGATTCTGGTCCCTCGAAGATCTGGACAGCCTGGCTGAGGTCAGCGAAAAATTGAAGGTCATAATTAATCAGGCCCAGGTTCCCCCGGAACTCGAGGCGGCCATTCAGGAGGCCTACGAAGAGTTGTGCCTCCAGGTGCAAGATCGGCCTTTCGTCGCCATGCGCTCCAGCGCCGTGGGGGAGGATTTGACCCTGACTTTTGCCGGGCAGTACGCCTCTTACCTCAACCTCGCTCCCACTGAACTGGTAAGGCGATATAAGGATATTGTGGCCAGCATGTTTACCCCTCGGGCCTTATTTTATTATAAGAACAAGGGGTTCAAGGAAGAGGAAATGGCCATGGGCGTGGCAGTGCAGCCCATGATTAACGCCAAAGCCAGCGGGGTCCTCTTCACCCGTCAGCCGGAAGCCGTAGACCAGGATGCCGTGCTGATTAACGCCGTGTGGGGCCTGGGAAAATACGCGGTGGGCGGCGTAATCAATCCTGATCATTATCTGGTGTCATACCACCCCCCTGGAAGGGTCATTGAACAAAGCATCCCGGCCAAAGAGGTAATGCTAATTAATCTGCCCCAGGGTGGGGTTCGGGAGGTTCCGGTGCCTCCGGAAAAGGTCCACTCCCCCTGCTTGACCCCTGGGCATTTAAAGCAGTTGGCGGAGTGGGCCGCCACCCTGGAGGCCCATTATCAGCGGCCCCAGGATGTGGAATGGGCCCTGGACTTGGAGGACCGGCTTTGGCTGCTGCAAAGTCGGCCGCTGCAAGTGCCGGTCAAGCGGGTCATCCAGGGGAAGCCCCGGACTCTGAAACAGTACCGCGTATTGCTGGATCAAGGGAACGTGGTCTGCCGCGGGGTTGGCGCCGGCCCCGTGGTGATAGTGCGGCGGGACGATGACCTCAGGAATTTCCCCTCAGGCGGAGTCCTGGTGGCCCGGAACACTTCCCCCAAGTATGTGACGGTTATGCCCCAGGCTGCCGCCATTATTACCGACGCCGGCAGCCCCACCGGTCATATGGCCCTCCTGGCCCGGGAATTTCAGGTTCCCACCATCCTCAACACCGGCATCGCCACCCAGGTTTTGCAGCCCGGACAGGAGGTGACGGTGGACGCCAATTATAACAATGTCTACGAGGGGGTGATCGCCGAACTGCTGGAACCGCAAGCAGCCAAGAAGGATGTCCTGGCCGACAGTCCGGTTTTCCAGACCTTAAAAGCCGTGCTCAGGAAAGTGATCCCCCTCAACCTGATTAATCCCCAGAGCGACACCTTTGCCCCGGAAGGTTGCCGCACCATCCATGACATCGTGCGCTTCTCCCATGAATTTTCCATGCGGGAAATGTTTAAACTTACTGAAAACGAGGTCCAGCGGCGCGGCGAAGTGGTGGATCTGGATTCGGGCCTCCCCTTTAAGGTGTGCATTCTGGACCTGGGCGGCGGGGTGAAACGGGGCTGGAAGCGCAAAGTCCGGCCGGAGCAAATTACCTCCATTCCCTTCAAGGCCTTCTGGCAAGGACTTACCACCATGCGCTGGCCCCAGGCCAAACCGGCCGGAGTCCCAAGTCTAAGCTCAGTGTTTGTCAAGAGCGAGGAGGAGGTGGCCCAAGGCGCCGATCCTTACCGGGATCAAAGTTATGTGGTGCTTTCCGAGAACTACATGAATTTCAGCATCCGCCTGGGATATCATCTGTCCTCAGTGGAGGCTTATGTCAGCGATCAAATCAATGATAACTATATAACCTTTACTTTTCGCGGCGGAGGTTCAACTCCGGAACGGCGGGAGCGGCGGGCCCGGTTGATTGAGGCTATTATAGACCGGATGGACCTTAACTATCAGCGCCAGGGCGACACCATCGAGGCCCGATTGGGCAAATATCCCCCGGAAGAGATGAAGCAAAGATTGGTTCTGTTCGGCAAACTCACCCTCTATACCAAGCAGTTGGACATGGTATTGTTTTCCGAGGGAATTGTGGATTGGTACATTAAGGATTTCTTTAGAGAGCATGTCGGGGTAAGAGCCTAGAATGCCAGGAGGGCGCAATTCATTGCCCCCTCAAGCAGGCGTATAAATTCCCCCCTAATAAATGCGGGCCTTATACCAAGGTGTATTCAAAGAGGTATTTTTTGTAGGGGCGCAATTTATTCCGCCCGAAAGGCGGGCGTGATAAATCACGCCCCTACGTTTAAAGCCTTTTATTATTCAGAGTATGAAAGCAATTCCTTCCTTTAACCCCAATGTTGTTCACTTAATCATCGGCGATCGCTATTTGTCGTAGCGGGGTTTCCCCGCCCGCTAAATTAGCATTTTCAAACACGGGCGAGGAGACCTCGCTACAGAGCTGTTTAAGTGAACAGTATTGCCTTTACCCCCCCTCCCCCTTGAGGGGGGAGGGCAAGGGTGGAAGTGAATGGAAC
>VGSO01000296.1 GCA_016874945.1 Deltaproteobacteria bacterium | reverse complement strand
CGACACAAGCCCTAAAAAAATGGCCGTGGCGCGATGAAGAGACCACGGCCGAAAAACCATCCGAGGCTCCGGGCACAGGCCCGAAGCCTCGGGAACTTAGGGGTTATTACTTAACCAACTGCACGTAGGGCTTGGTCTCGAACTTCCATTCGTTGGTGTCCTTGTCGTACTGGGAGATGGTGAACACCTTCCACTTGCTGTCATCGATGGCCAGGAAGTCGGCCCGGTAGTAGTAGCCGGGGTAGCGGCTCTCTTCCCGGAACAGGATGTGACGCAGGTGGGCCTCACCGGCCAGGATGCGGTGGTACTGCTCCCAGGCCCGCATCAGCTCGTGCAGGTCCGCCGCCGCGAGCCGCTGCGCGTCTTCCTTCAGCCAGGTGAGGCGCTTCAGGCCTTCCTCCAACATGGGTTTATTGGTCATGTACATGGTGGCGCAACCGGCGACGTACTCGTCCATCAGCTTCTGCAGCCGGGTCTGGACGTGCTTGGGCATCAGGTAGTTGGGATTGATGTCCGGCGCGGAGGTGTAGTTCTTGTACTTCTCGTAGATCTCAAAGGGCAGGTAGATCTCGGCGATGACTTCGTCGATGTCCTGCGCCGCTTCCAGTTTGTCGTCCTTGTGGTCCAGGATAAAGGCAATGGCGGCTTTGGCGGCCATGCGGCCCTCGGCATGGGACCCGGAGGAGAACTTGTGGCCGGAGGCGCCCACGCCGTCGCCGGCGGTGAACAGGCCTTCCACGGTGGTCATGCGGTCATAGCCCCAGAACCAGTCATCGGGCGCGCCCAGGTAGTTCTTGGCGGGACCGGACACCCACAGACCGGCGCAGCCGGCATGGGAGCCCAGCAGGTACGGCTCGGAGGGGATGATCTCCGAAGGCACCTTGTCGGGTTCCATGTTCATGGAGGCCCACAGGCAGGCGGCGGAGATGGACATATCCAGGAAGTCTTCCCAGGCCTCCGCTTCCAGGTGCTTGAGCTCTTTCTTGGAGAGCACCTCGGCCAGTTTCTGCATGGCCTTGTCGGTGTGCATCATGATGGGGCCGCGGCCTTCCCGCATTTCAATCATGGCGGCATGGTTCCGCAGGCAGGTGCCGGGGGCGTCGGCGTAGCCGGGATATTCCTTCTTGACCTGCTCCCAGTTCCTGGCCATGTAATCTTCGCCGTAGGCGTTGGTGGCCTGGGCCTTGAAGAACAGGAACCAGGCGCCTACCGGGCCGTAACCGTCCTTAAAACGGGCGGGGACGAAACGGTTTTCCATGAGGACCATCTTGGCGCCGATTTCCGCGGGCATGGCATAGGTGGAGCCGGCGTTCCATACGGGGTACCAGGCGCGGCCTTGACCTTCGCCTACGGACCGGGGCCGGAAAACGTTGACCACGCCGCCGCAGGCGACGATCATGGCTTTGCACTTGAAGACATAGGTCTTATGCTCGCGCACGCTGAAACCCACGGCGCCGCACACCCGGTTGGAGTTGTTCTTGTCGGTCAAGAGCTTGACGATGAACACGCGCTCGTAGATGTTTTCCATCCCCAGGGCGTTCTTGGCGGCTTCCGCCACGATCACCTTGTAGGACTCACCGTTGATCATGCACTGCCAGCGGCCGGAGCGGCAGCATTTGCCGCCGTCTTTGAGCATGGGCAGGCCTTCGTCTCTGGCCACCTGGCCGTCCACGGTGTGGTTTTCCGCGTCCTTTTGCCAGATGGGCAGGCCCCATTCCTGGAAGTCATGCACCGACAGGTCCACGTGGCAGCCCAGGGAATGCACCAGGTCTTCCCGGATGATGCCCATGAGGTCGGTGCGCACATATTTGACATAGTCATTGACGGGGTTTTCCGCGCCGACATAGGTGTTGATGGCGCTCAGACCCATGGCCACCGCGCCGGAACGGTCCAGGGCGGCTTTGTCCACCAGGGTGACTTTCAACCCGGTGACTTTGCCATAGGCAGCGGCCTCGACGGCCGCGCCGGTGCAGGCCATGCCGCCGCCCACCAGCAGCAGGTCGGTCTCCACGGTTTCCACCGCCGGTTTCGCACAAAAAGACCATTTGCAGAATTCTCTTTCCAGAGCCATATCTCGTTGACCTCCTTGAATTTTCGCTGCTATGCAGGGTTACTCGGTCCGGGCCGGGGCGGTGAAGAAACCGGGTTTCTTCAGGTCTTCCAGCTTGGGCAACTCTTTGCCCTTGAAACAGTCAATGGAACCTTCCGGAGTGGTCCGGACGGGGAACTTGAACCGCTTGATGGTCTTCTGATTCCGGAACTTGATGGTCCAGGTGATGTCGTTGCTGGACCGCATGGGGATGGTGCTGGAGCCCAGGGGCATGATATCCGCATAGTGGCGGACTTCAATGGCCTGCACCGGGCAAATCTTCACGCAGTTGTAGCATTCCCAGCACTGTTCCGGTTCCTGGTTGAAAGCCTTCTTTTGCTCGGGTTCCAGGACCATCAGGTCGTTGGGGCAGATGTACTGGCAAGCGGTCTTGTCCAGGGCTTTGCAGCCGTCACACTTCTCCACGATTACAAAACTCGGCATAGCGTTAAACCTCCTCTTAGGGTTATGCGGTTTTAGGTGTTCTTAACAGTTTCCGTTGGGTGAAGACTGCGCTTCGGGTGGGTTCCACCTCCTCTCCCCAAAATGTCGGGGTTGCCGGGTTATGTTTGGATTTTCCGCCCGGGGCGGAAAAATCATTTCCCCTAGCTTCAATCCCGGGGCTCTGGCCGGTGGCAGCCTTTGGGCCGCCTTATCGGTTAAGCCCCGGAAGCCCTAGCGTCGTCTCAGGCGATCTCCTGATTCCAGAAGGCGTCTCCCGCCTTCTCGAACCCGGCCAGGAACTCATCTATGACGGCCAGGGACTTCCTCTTCACCGCCATGTCGTAAATTTTGTCCTTCACATACTTGGGCAACAACTCGATGCTCTTGGTGGTGGCTGCATCATATTTGGCCATGGGGAATACCTTGAGGACCTTATCTCTTTGGGCCTCGGTGCAGGGCACAATCATGACCTTCATCCCGGCCAGCTCTTCCTTCAGCATACCTGCGAGGCCGGCTTCTTGCAGAGCCTTAAACCGCTCTTCGTTGATCCATATATTAATGGGAAAAGTCTCAGCCATTTCCTTTCCTCCTATGGTTTGTCTCAGGCAGGGGCGCCTTTAAGTTAGCAATTACAGGGTTAGCGAGCTCCACTAGCCAAAGCGTCAACACCTTATAAGGGTTCAAAGCTAAAGGCCGGCGCTGCCTGGGCCAGATATTCCGGAGTTACGAAAGGCGAGCCAAACCCGTATTTCTTGGCGGCGTCCATGACCACATCAAAGACCTCGGGCCGGAAAATCAACCGGGTGGGCTTCACTTCATCCAACAAGATGGACCGGATCTTGGTGCCGCTGAATTTTTGCAACTCGTTCCAGTGGCCGCATAACCCGATGCAGGTGACTTCGCCGCAGTGGGGGCAATAAGCCCATTCCAGCACGAAGATGGGGGTGACGAACAATTTCTCTTTGGGGATGCCCATGAGCAGCCGGTGGGCTTCATAGGAATCATAGTAGGTGCCCACGCCGGCGTGGTCCCGCCCGAACATGTGGTGGGTCAGTCCCAGGTTGGCCCGGATGATGGAATGGTGCACCGCCTCCTTGGGGCCGGCATAGCGCATATCCCAGAAGGTCATGGTGGTCATGTGGATGTCCGGCCGGAAGTAGCCGGATGTGCGCAGCTCATCCTGGGACAGCACGATGGCTTCGTCAATGTAGTCGCCGCCCCGCTTTTCGCCCACGATACAATTGACCAGAACGCCGCTGATGGCCTTGCCCATCTCTTCCATGGACTCCACCGGCAGTTCGCCGTGGGCCGCGATGTAAGCGTGCTTCATCAGCCACTCATGGCCGGAGTGGGGCACGTTCCGGGTCTGGTGGGCTACGATCCGCTGCCAATTAAGCTCCTT
>VGSO01000295.1 GCA_016874945.1 Deltaproteobacteria bacterium | reverse complement strand
CAAAGACCCCAGGGGCCAAGACCTCATGCCGGTCTATGTGGAAATGGGGGAGGCCGGAGTCCAGGTTAAAAAGGAACGCAAGATCAAATACTGGGTCTCCCCCATGGACCCGGGCTACGTGAGCGACAAGCCGGGCAAAGCCCCCTGCGGCATGGACCTGATTCCGGTTTATGAAACGGAAGGGGAAGCCGCGGCGGATGGCACCATCGCGGTGGACCCCAATACCCTGCAGTCCATGGGGGTAAGGACCGCCAAAGCCGAGGCGCGGCCCCTGACCCGCACCATCCGGGCCGTGGGCATCGTCAATTACGACGAGAAAAAGCTGGCCGTGGTGACCACCAAGATCAACGGCTGGGTGGACCGCCTCTACGCCAAGGCCACCGGCGAGCCCCTCCGCAAGGGCCAGCCCCTGATCAGCATTTACAGCCCGGAGTTGGTCTCCGCCCAGCGGGAATACCTCCTGGCGTTGAAGAACTTGAAAACCCTGGAAAAGTCTCCCTATCCGGAAGTGAAAGAATCGGCCCAAAGGCTGGCGGAGGCCTCCCGGCGGCGCCTGGACTACTGGGACATCAGCCGACGCCAGATTGAAGTCCTGGAAAAGACGGGAGAGGTGAAAAAGGACCTAACCCTGATGTCGCCGGTAACCGGCATCGTCATCAAACGCAATGTCACCGAGGGCCAGATGGTCCAGGCCGGTATGCCCTTGCTGGAAGTGGTGGACCTCACCACGGTGTGGGTGGACGCCCAGGTTTATGAATACGAACTCCCCTGGGTCAAGGTGGGCCAGCACGCGGAAGTGACCCTGGCATACCTTCCGGGGGAAACCTTTCACGCCCAGGTCCAGTACCTGTACCCCTACTTGAGCGGCGCCACCCGCACCGCCAAGGTGCGTCTCTCTCTCCCCAACCCGGGAATCAAGCTGAAGCCGGAGATGTACGGGCAGGTTTATATCCAGGCGCCCCTGCCGGCGCCCGTGGTGGCGGTGCCCACGGAGGCCATCCTGGATTCCGGGGAAAAGCAGTTGGTGTTCATCGCCCTGGGCAAAGGCCGGTTTGAGCCCCGGCCGGTGAAAGTGGGGGTGGAAGGCGACGACGGCTGGCGCCAGGTGACGGAAGGCCTGAAGGGGGGCGAGGAAATCGTGACTTCCGCCCAGTTCCTGCTGGATTCCGAATCCCGCACCCGGGAAGCCATCGCCAAGATGTTGAAGAGCCAGGCCCCTCCGCCGGGAAAAGAAGCGGCCCCGGCTCCCGGCGCCCCGGCTCCCATACCCCCGGGCCACCGGCATTAGATGAAGCCGCGGCCCCAGGCCCCAGGTTCTAAGGACGTTCCATGACTAACTGGATCATTGAAACCTGCCTGAAACACCGCTTTCTGGTGATCATCCTGACGGTGATCCTGCTGGCGGGGGGGATTCACGCGATCCGGAATTTGCCGGTGGACGCCATTCCCGACGTCTCCGACGTCCAGGTCATCATCTATACGGAATATCCCGAGCAGGCCCCGGAGGTGGTGGAGGACCAGATCACCTATCCCCTGGCCACCGCCATGCTGGCGGTGCCTCAAGCCAAGAGCGTGCGGGGCTACTCCATGTTCGCCACGTCCTTTGTCTATGTCATCTTCGAAGACGGCACAGACATCTACTGGGCCCGCACCCGAGTCCTGGAATACTTGAACTACATCCGGGGGAAACTCCCCCAGGGGATTAACCCGACCCTGGGCCCGGCCGCCACCGGAGTGGGCTGGGTCTTTCAATACGTGGTGGAGGACCCCACCGGCAAACACGACCTGGCCCAACTCCGGAGTGTCCAGGACTGGTATCTGCGCTACCAGTTGCAGGCGGTGCCCGGGGTGGCGGAGGTGGCCAGCCTGGGGGGCTTTGTCAAACAGTACCAGGTGCGGGTGGATCCCAACAAGCTGGCGGCCTACAACATCCCCCTGTCCAAAGTGAAAGAGGCTATCACCAAGTCCAACCAGGACACCGGCGGCCGTTTGCTTGAAATGGCGGAAACCGAATACATGGTCCGGGGCCTGGGCTACTTAAAGAGCGTCTCGGACGTGGAAAATATCGTGGTGGGCACGGACAAGTCCACCGGCACCCCTATCCTCATTAAGAATATCGGCAATGTCCGCCTGGGGCCGGAACTGCGCCGGGGCGTGGCGGAGGCCAACGGCCAGGGCGAGGTGGTCGCGGGCATCATCGTCATGCGTTTCGGGGAAAACGCCCTGGCGGTCATCAACCGGGTGAAGCAGAAGCTGGAAGACCTGAAGCCGGGACTGCCTCCCGGGGTGCGCATCGTCACCGCCTACGACCGCTCCGGACTCATCCAGCGCTCCATCGGCACCTTGAAAGAAGCCCTCACGGAAGAAATTATCATCGTGGCCCTGGTGTGCGGCCTATTCCTCATGCACCTGAAAAGCGCCCTGGTGGCCTTTATCACTCTGCCCCTGGGCGTCCTCATCTCCTTTATTCTTCAGTATATCTTTGACATCAATGCCAACATCATCAGTCTGTCGGGGATCATCATCGCAGTGGGGGACATGGTGGACGCCTCCATCGTCATGGTGGAAAACGCGCACCACAAGATCCAGAATTCCCCCCCCGATACGCCCCGAGGACCTATTATTTTGGAGTCCGCCCAGGAGGTGGGAGGCTCCCTGTTCTTTTCCCTCCTCGTGATCACCGTGTCCTTCCTGCCCATCTTCGCCCTCCAGGGGGAGAGCGGCCGGCTTTTCAAGCCCTTGGGCTATACCAAGACCTTCGCCATGTTCGGGGGCGCCATCCTGTCCATCACCCTGGTGCCCATCCTGATGTTCTATTTCTTGAGGGGGAAACTCCCCCGGGAGGACCGCATCCTCCTGGTGAGGGTGACCACCGCGGTCTATAAGCCCATCCTCAACCGGGTGGTGCACTGGCCCAAGCTGACGGTTTTCGTGGCCCTATTGGTATTAGCCATCAGCGTCTATCCCTTCTTGAAGCTAGGGTCGGAATTCATGCCTCCCTTGGATGAAGGGGACCTGCTGTACATGCCCACCACCATGCCGGGGTTGTCCACCACCAAGGCTAAAGAAGTCCTGCAGCAGACGGATCGCATTATCGCGTCCTTCCCGGAAGTGGAATACGTTTTAGGTAAGGCGGGCCGGGCCGAGACCGCCACAGATCCCGCGCCCTTGAGCATGCTGGAGACCACCATCCGGCTGAAACCCCGGGAGCAGTGGCGGCCCGGGTATGACCTGGAAAAAATCATCCATGAACTGGATGCCGCGGTAAAATTCCCCGGGCTGGCCAACTCCTGGTTGGGGGTCATCCGAACCCGCATCGACATGCTGTCCACCGGCATCAAGACTCCCGTGGGTCTGAAGTTCCTGGGAGACGACCTGGCCACCCTGAACCGCCTGGCCGAGGACGCCGAGGTTATACTCCGGGGAGTGCCGGGCACCGCCAGCGTCTTTTCCGAACGCACCCTGGGGGGCTATTATCTGGACTACGACATCGACCGGGCGGCAGCGGCCCGCTACGGCCTCAACGTGGGAGACATCCAGGATGTCATCCTGAGCGCCCTGGGGGGCCAGAATCTCACCCAGACGGTGGAGGGCCTGGCCCGCTACCCGGTGAACCTGCGTTATTTCAGCGACTATCGGGACAACGTGGCGGCCCTGCACCGGCTGCTCATTCCCACCCCGGACGGGGCCCAGATTCCCATCGGCCAGGTGGCGAAAATCCGGATTCATCAAGGCCCGGACATGATCAAAAGCGAAGGGGGCCGGCGTAGCGCCTGGGTCTTCGTGGACATCCGGGATGTGGACCTGGGAAGCTATGTGGACAAAGCCAAAGAGGCCATTAAGGCGCACCTGAAGTTCCCCCCGGGCTACAGCGTCATCTGGAGCGGCCAGTTCGAATATTGGGAACGGGCGGTGTCCCGCCTCTGGTCATCGTTCCCA